>JAFSNU010000045.1 GCA_017447325.1 Synergistaceae bacterium
AATTTTTAAATTTAATTTTAATTTTGCGGGACGCGAGCAAGAAATTTTTAAATTTTAATTTTAAATTCGCGAGACGCGAGCAAGAAATTTTTAAAATTTAATTTTAATTTCGCAAGACGCAAGCATAATTAATTTTTAAATTTAATTTTAATTTTGCGGGACGCGAGCAAGAAATTTTTAAATTTTAAATTTAAATTCGCGAGACGCGAGCAAGAATTTTTTAAATTTTAAATTTAAATTCGCAAGACGCGGCAAGAAATTTTTAAATTTTAAATTTAATTTTTAAAATTTTGTATAATGTATAATATATAAAGGAAGGAGTTTGCAAGATGAGCAAGAAAATTTTACACGTTGAGGGCATGATGTGCAATAACTGCGCGAAGCACGTCCGCGAGGCATTAGAGAAAGTCGACGGGGTCGCGAGCGTTGAAGTTGATTTAGCGGCCAAGACTGCAAGCGTGACGTTAAGCTCTGATGTTTCGGACGACGCATTAAAGAACGCCGTGTTAGAACAGGATTATGAAGTGACTGGAATAGACGCGGCTTAAAATTTAAAATTTAATTAAGCAAATAATAACGCCCCGGGCTTATGGCTCAGGGCGTTTATTTTTAATTTATTAATTTAAAATTAAATTACGCTTTAAACACGTCGCCGATCGAGACATTAATCTTTTCGTCGCGCTTTGTGTATTTGCGTTTTTTAACTTTGTGCTCTTTGGCTTTAGGTTCGCTCTCGGCAAAAGTTTCGCTCGCCACAGGAGATGCAGCAGGCTCGTCGCTTAAATCTATATTTAACGCGTCCGCCTCGCTAGATACGCCCCTGAACGCCTCGGCTCCTGTTCCCGCAGGAACTAAATGGCCGATAATAACGTTCTCTTTCAGGCCGTGTAACGGGTCAAACTGTCCGCGCACTGCCGCTCTCGCCAATATCTGCGCAGTCTGCTGGAACGACGCCGCGCTCAAGAAGCTGTCGGTCGCAAGAGCAGCCTTAGTGATTCCGTGAATGAACGGATTAAACTCAGGACGCTTGCGTAACTTTCTCGCAAAAGTTATCGCCTGGTTAAGCGCCCGCGTCTCAACTTTCGAAGTCGTGTGCGGCCTAATCACTATCTCGCAGTTATTATTTCCGCTCAATAAATAATCTTTGTCGCTTAATCTCACGGCCAAGTCATGCGCGAGTTCTTTAATATCAAGCTCAAGATTTATATTATTTAAATTCACGTCAAGAACAGTCTTGCTCTTTAAAGCCGAGTTTAAAAATTTCTCCAGCAATTCCTGACGCGTATTAAAGCCGTCTTGAGTTATCACAGCCGTGATGTCTCCGTCGGCGATCTTCTTTATTACATTGTCGTCAACCGACGGCGGCAAGTCCTCGCGGTTAATTTCAGAACCGTTAACGTCGATTGCGCCCTTTAAAGTATGCTCCCAGATGCCCGCAGAATTTCTAAGCATGTCGCTGAACTTTTCTTTCAAATTCATGCGCTCGATGCTGCGCCATACTTTTATCTCGCCAACGTGATGAGCAGCTATTAAATCTATCTGCTCAGGCGTGAGCTGCGTATCGCGCCGCGCTAACACTTCGCCGTCTGATATAACATCTTCGGCCAGCCATTCTGACTTTGCCGTCTGCTCGAGTAAAGACCTGTTAAAGACTTTAACAATTTTAGGAGTTCCGGACGTGATTAATTTAATCTCGTCAGAGCCTAATATAGTTCCCGTCTCAAGTCTTCCGTTCTCGTTCTCGAAAGGCTCGGCCAGCTCTTGACCGGCTAATAATTTTCTAAACATACTCTTGCCGATAGTCATCGTTATTTCGCCGCCGCCGTGCTCTTCAGATCTCAAAATTTTTACCGCTCCGAGAGCTTTGCCCGGCTCAAGCAAAATTTTTAACGCGTCCTCGTCAATCGGCCTGTTAATAAGCCCGTTTAATTCGTCCAAATCTTTATCGTTCGGGATGGACTTTAAAACATCTCCGGCCAACATCTCCATATCCTGAGCGATAAAGTTTCTATTATCAGCGTCGATGCCGTCACGTATCGCCTCGACCTCGTCAAGCCAGACTATGTCGCCCGCAACAAACGACGTGTCGCCCTCTTCTTTAATCATAACTTTATTCAGCGGCGCAACTTTTCTTAATATAACTTCAATATGCTTGTTATTAATCGAAACGCCCTGAGAATGATAGACGTACTGAATTTCATCGACTAACATGCGCTGAACTGCGTCAATGCCGCTCACTTCTAATAACTGCTGCGGCTCAATGCTGCCATCGCTGAGGCGCGTCATCTTCTCGACTCTGTCGCCCTCTTTCAAGCCCTCGCGTAACTCGTGAGCTGAAGTTATCGCATGGACTTTCTCAGTTCCGTCGTCGGCAGTGATAATTAACTTGCGTCTTCCGTCGCCGGGCATCTCTTTAATAATTCCGTCAACTCCGGCAAGCAAAGCAACCTTTCTCGGCCTTCTGACTTCGAATAACTGCTCAATCCTCGGCAGACCCTGAGTTATATCTTCCGACTGCTTAACTCCTCCAGTATGAAACGTTCTCATCGTGAGCTGCGTACCGGGCTCGCCTATCGACTGCGCAGCTACAACTCCGACAGCTTCTCCGATAGGCACTAAATCGCGCGAAGATAAGTCGTTGCCGTAGCACTTGCGGCAAACTCCGTGCTTTAATCCGCATGCTAACGGGCTGCGCACCCAGACCTCTTCGAAGCCGGCTTTTTCAATTTGCTTTGCTAAAGCTTCAGTGATAATTTCGCCTTTCTTAACTATCGGCTCAGTCTCGCCCGGGGCGGTTATGTCATTAAGAGCCGTGCGTCCTGCAATGCGCTTGCTTATGCCGATCATGACGCGGCCCTCTGACATCAGCGGCCTGATGCAGATGCCTTTATTAGTCCCGCAGTCCTCTTCTGTTATGATTAAATCCTGCGCAACGTCAACAAGCCTTCGCGTCAAGTATCCCGACTTTGCAGTTCTCAAAGCCGTATCGGCCAGTCCCTTACGCGCTCCGTGAGTTGAGATAAAATACTCGAGCATGTTCATGCCCTCTCTAAAGTTTGCAGTTATAGGATAGTCGATAGTCTTACCGGTCGGGTCGGACATAAGGCCGCGAATGCCTGCCATCTGTCCCATCTGTCCTTTGCTTCCGCGCGCGCCCGAGTCAACCATCATGCGTACAGAGTTGCCGTGCTCCATGTGGCTCATGACGCTGTTAGCTATGCCGTCCGTAGCTTCGCCCCACATCTTGCCTTTCTGATCTAAATACTCATCATAAGTCAGCAAGCCCATTTCATAATTTTCTTTTGCCGCTGCGTCTTCGGCCTGAGTTTTTGCCGTGATCTCAGCTTTCTCCGGCGGAATTATTATTGCTTTAACTCCAAAGCTGATTCCGCTCTTGGCCGCCCAGTGATAGCCTAAAGACTTTATAGCGTCAAGCATCTCGACGACCTGCTCGCGTTTAATCTTGTCATAAGCGTCGTCAAGCAAGCTGCCGATTTGCCCCTTGCCAAGTTGCTGGTTCACGTATCTTAAATCGTCAACTACAACTCTATGATTAAAAATCGCGCGTCCCGCCGACGTCTCGACAAAAATAGTCGAGTTCTCCGGCGCGTCAACTTTTTCATAACTATCAACTATAACAGCCTCGCCGTTCGCTCCGAGATACTTGCGTCTGCCCTGAGGCCTGCGCTTCCAGCTCATATCTTCTTTAAGCCACACGGCCGCGTTCACATGCACTGTATCATGATCAAACGCCGACATTAAATCCTCAATGCTCGAGAAGTGCATTCCCTCGCCCTTTAAGCCATAACGCATGTCAGTTAAATAATAAACGCCCAAAACTATATCCTGAGTCGGTGTGACGACAGGGCGGCCGCTCGCGGGGCTCAATAAATTATTTGCGCTCAGCATTAACAATCTTGCCTCGGCCTGAGCCTCGATGCTCAACGGCACGTGAACGGCCATTTGGTCGCCGTCGAAGTCAGCGTTAAACGCCGTGCAGACCATCGGGTGAAGTCTAATAGCCTTGCCCTCCATTAACACCGGCTCGAATGCCTGAATGCCAAGTCTATGCAGCGTCGGCGCTCTGTTCAGCATAACGGGATGATCTTTTATTATTTCCTCTAATATTCCCCAGATCTCCTCGCGGCCCCGCTCAATAATTCTCTTCGCGCTCTTCACGTTCGGAGCTGTCCCGCTGTCAACAAGTCTTCTAATCACAAACGGCTTAAATAACTCTAACGCCATTTGCTTAGGCAGACCGCACTGATAAATTTTTAACTGCGGCCCTATGACTATGACAGAACGTCCTGAATAGTCAACGCGTTTTCCTAATAAATTTTGTCTAAATCTGCCTTTCTTTCCGCGCAGTAAATCAGTCAAGCTCTTCAACGGCCTGTTGCCCGCGCCTAATACAGCTTTAGAAACTCGGCCATTGTCGATTAACGCGTCAACGCATTCCTGCAGCATACGCTTTTCATTTCTAATAATAATCTCCGGCGCGTGCAGCTCCTGCAATTTCTTTAATCTATTATTTCGATTAATAACTCGTCTATATAAATCGTTCAAGTCAGACGTCGCGAAGCGTCCGCCGTCAAGCTGAACCAACGGCCTTAAATCCGGCGGGATGACCGGCAGCACGTTTAATATCATGCTCTGCGGTCTGCTCTCGCTCTTTCTAAAGTCTTCAACGACCTGCAGACGCTTTACATATTTATGTTTTGTCTGGCCTTTGCTCTCAGCTATTTTTTCTCTTAACTCATCAGCGAGTTCATCAAGATTAATTTTGTCGAGCATCGCCTGAACGCCTTCAGCTCCGATACCGGCCTCGAACTTATCATCATACTCTTCGCATAATTTTTTCTGACGCTCGTATATAACGGATTCGCCCGGCGTGAACGGCGAGTACCCTTTCTCGATTACAAGATGACAAGCGTCGTCAACGACCGTTCCAAGTCTCATGGCCTTAAATCTTTCAGGTGGATACTCGAGCTTGTACGTGTTATATTCGCTCTCAGAAATTACGTCGTTCTTGGCAAACGGCATACGCGAGGCTATAGCTCCAGTCACGATAAAAGCGTCCGAGCCGTTAATTTTTGCGCGTTCAAATACGTCATTGCCGCCGGCGAGCTCGATATACTCGTCAACTTTCGACACGGGTATAACGTCGCCGACTTTCATATCAAGCCCCTCGACCTCTTCAGTCAATGCAAAAGCCGGCTCTGCTTTAAAATTATCTGAGCCGTATTTAGATTTATAACTTCCGACCTGTGAACCCGAAATTAATTCACCGGCTGAGAACGGCGCTTCATCAACTACGTTCTCAATCATGTACGCCTCTTCAGCCCTAAAGCCGTTCGCGCTGTCATAGTGCATGTGAATTTCCATTTCACTTTCGCTGATAACATCGCCGACTTTCACTAAATCAGGCCTGCTGCCCTGAGCCGTCACTTTCCAGAGCGTCTCTTTCTTGCGAGTGGGCGCAAACGATACGACTTTCTCCAAATCTTTCGTGCTTGCGCCTAATAATAAACTTAATCTTGACGGGATGCCGCGCAAGTACCAGATATGAACTACAGGCACAGCCAGCTCAATATGTCCCATGCGCTCGCGCCGAACTCTATTATCAGTCACTTCAACGCCGCATCTGTCGCAGATAACGCCCTTAAACTTCGGCCCGCTGCGTTTATATTTTCCGCACGCGCATTCATAGCTCTTAGTCGGCCCGAAAATTCTTTCGCAGAACAGACCGTCCTTTTCAGGCCGCAAAGTCCTGTAGTTTATAGTCTCGGGCTTCTTGACCTCGCCGCTTGAGATCTCGCGGATGCGCTCCGGCGTCGCTAACTTTATACGAACTCCGATTATCTCTTTTCCTGCCATTTTAGTCATGCACCCTATTCAATCTATTTCTATTAAATCTAAATATCATCAAAATTATCATCTTCAGCATCAGCATTAGACCAGTCCTCGTCAGGATCGTCCAAGTCCTGAAAGCCTCCGGCTCTGCGCAGCTCTTCCTCGCTGACATTATCGGGCTCGTCATTGTCGAAGAAATCATCGTCGTCATCGAGCGACGGCGGCAAATTATCCTCGTCATCGTCGTCAAAAGGCTCAGGCGTAAGTATATCGCCCTCGGTCTGCGCGTAAATGCCTTTCTCCTCGTCCTCGTCGTACTTGACTTCGCCGATAGTATCGTCGTCGTACTTGACTTCAACATCCAAGCCCAAGCCTTGCAGCTCTTTAATCAAAACTCTAAAGCTCTCAGGCACGCCCGGCTTGACTAAGCTTTCGCCTTTAACAATCTTTTCATAAGTCTTGTCGCGGCCTCGTATATCGTCAGACTTTACAGTCAGCATCTCCTGCAGGACATTAGCCGCGCCGTAGCCCTCAAGCGCCCAGACTTCCATCTCTCCAAAACGCTGACCGCCGAACTGAGCTTTGCCGCCCAAAGGCTGCTGAGTTATTAAGCTATAAGGCCCTGTTGATCTTGCGTGAATTTTGTCATCGACCAAGTGAATTAATTTAAGCATGTACATGCAGCCGATCGTGACTTTCTTTTCCATAGGCTCGCCTGTTCTGCCGTCGCGCAAAACTATCATTCCGTCTTCCGTCAAGTCAGGATATTTAGTTTTCGCAAGCTCTTTCATGCCTTCAAATATCTCCGACTCCTGCGCTCCTTCAAAGACCGGCGTAGCAACATAGCGGCTGCTCTTCTCTTCTGCAACATGCCAGCCGTTATGCACAGCGACAAATCCCATGATCGTCTCTAAAACTTGGCCTAAATTCATTCGGCTGGGAACGCCTAACGGATTTAAAACAACGTCAACCGGCGTTCCGTCCGGCAAATAAGGCATGTCCTCAACCGGCAAAATACGGCTTACAACGCCCTTGTTTCCGTGACGTCCTGCCATCTTGTCTCCGACAGTAATTTTGCGCCACTGAGCCACATAGACTTTAACGTTCTTTAACACGCCCGCGCCTAAAGCTTCAGGATTTTCCGCGCGCGTCATCTGCTTTACTGCTACAACTTTGCCCCGTGAGCCATGAGGCAGCTTCAACGAGTTATCTCTAACTTCACGGGCTTTCTCGCCGAATATTGCACGTAATAATTTTTCTTCAGGGCTTTGATCTGACTCGCCCTTAGGCGTGACTTTGCCGACTAAAATATCTCCGGCGACGACTTCCGCTCCGACTCTGATTATTCCCGTGTCGTCAAGATTTTTCAACATGTCCTCGCCGACGTTGGGAATATCGCGCGTAACTTCTTCCGGTCCGAGCTTCGTCTCCCGCGCATCGATCTCATACTCTTCAATATGAATTGACGAGAATTTATCTTCTTTAACTAAATTTTCGCTTAATAATATAGCGTCCTCGAAATTATAGCCCTCCCACGGGACGAACGCGACCAAAACATTCTGGCCAAGCGCAAGCTCGCCGTTGTCTATAGCTTGCCCGTCGGCTATTATATCGCCCTGCTTCACCTGCTCGCCCTTTAAGACAAGCGGCCTTTGATGAATTATAGTTCCCTGATTAGATCTCCTGAACTTGATTAATTTATATTCATGTTCAAGATTCTTTGCATCTTTAATATATTTAATTTTAATTCTCTCAGAATCAACGTACGAGATTTCGCCGTCTTCTTTCGCGATAATACAAGCGCCGGAGTCTTTAGCAATTCTATGCTCAATGCCCGTGCCTACGACAGGAGCTTCCGGCAAAATTAACGGCACGGCCTGACGCTGCATGTTCGAACCCATAAGAGCTCTATTAGCGTCGTCATGCTCCAAGAACGGAATTAATGCAGTTGAAGACGAAACTATCTGCTTGGGCGAGACGTCCATATAATTTACCTGCTCGACCGGAATCGTCTCGATGTCATCGCCGTGACGCGTCGGGCATAAATCTCCGGCCAAGCTCACACCGTCATCTTTAAGCGGCGTGTTCGCCATTGCGACATTATATTTATCTTCCTCGTCAGCCGACAAAAATTCTATTTTGTCAGTTAATTTGCCGTCGATAACACGTCTTCTCGGCGTGATTAAAAATCCGTACTCGTTTAATTTTGCATAAGTAGTTAAAGACGAGACAAGGCCGATATTAGGACCTTCAGGCGTTTCAATCGGACACACGCGGCCATAGTGCGTATAATGCACGTCCCTTGCCTCAAATCCTGCGCGGTCTCTTGTCAAGCCGCCAGGGCCTAAAGCCGAGAGCCTGCGTCTGTGCGTGACTTCCGAAAGCGGGTTCGTCTGATCCATGAACTGGGACAGCTGCCCCGAGCCAAAAAATTCACGCAATGCTGCCGTGATAGGCCTTGCGTTCACTAAGTCGCGTCCTGAGGCTGTCTGCAAATTAGTCGTCGTCGTCATGCGCTCTCTAACAATGCGCTCCATTCGCAGCAAGCCAATTCTGACTTGATTCTGCAAAAGCTCGCCTATAGATCTAACACGTCTATTGCCCAAGTGGTCGATGTCGTCGCTCCTGCGTCCTTCGGCGAACATTACAAACATCTCTTGCATAATAGCTATAATATCATCAAGCGTTAATAAATGCTGCTCTTCTGACACGTGAGTGCCCAAACGCTTATTTAACTTATAGCGTCCGACGCGGCCTAAAGTGTAACGCCGAGGCTCCATGAACATTGAGTGAAAATAATTTCTTGCGTTGTCAGCATGAGCCGGCTCGTTCGCGCGTAAAATTCTAAAGATCTCAAGCATAGCTTCAGACGGGCTTTGAGTAACTTCTTTGCGCATCGTCTGCGTCAAAGGCGTGTCCTCTGCAATTTCCATTCCGCCGCTTGGATTTTGCTCTGATAATCTAACTAAAATATCGCGCGTCACAGGCTGGCCGCGCCCGATAATTAACTGACGGCCGTCAGCTCCGCCGTAAATATTTTCGCCCGCTATGCGATCTTTCATCTCTTCGCTATAGCTCATAAATTCAGACTTGATATTAAACGCGTCTAATATCTCGCTGTTGTCAGCCAAGCCAAAGGCCTTTAATAACAAAGTTGCAGGAAGTTTCTTGCGGTTGTCAATACTGACGTCCACTTCAGTCGGAGTCATTGAAAAGTCGAGCCATGCGCCCCGATCCGGAATTAATTTCGCCGAGAACGAGTTCGCAGGGCTGCCATTAGTAAAGTAAATACCGGCTGAACGCGCAAGCTGATTTATAACGACGCGCTCAGTTCCGTTGATAATAAACGTCCCTCTGTCCGTCATAACGGGGAAATCGCCCAAGAAAATTTTTTCTTCCTTACTCTCTTGAGTTTTCATGTTAGTCAGACGTATAGTGGCGCGGACACGGCGCGACCACGTCATATCTTTCTGCCGCGCTTCTTCTTCAGTGAACAGCGGCGGATCGATAGAATAGCGCACAAATTCTAATGCAAACTGACCGTCATAGCTCTCAATCGGAAAAACTTCCTCCAAAAGCTCCTGCAGTCCCTGAGACTTTCTTTCGTCAGGATTAACGTCTTCCTGATAGAACCACTTGTAAGAATCCCGCTGAACCTCTATCATATCGGGCATCTCGACCATGTCGTGCGCCCGTCCGAAAGTATAACGCTGCCGCGACTTGCTTATTGGGACAAATTCTGGCATATAATTACAATACCTCCCTTTACAGGTTGGAAAAAAACTTAAATTTAACGCCTCGCTTTTAATTTTTTAATTTTTAAAGCAAAGCGTTTACACATCACAAAAATAATTTTGCGGCGCCTCAAGCTTAATTTTAAATTTAAAAATTTTTAACAGCTCAAGACCCCGTCGCATTAATTAAATCATACTTGACAAATTTTAAATTTATATTTATTAAATTTATTTTAGCCGAAATAGAATAATAGCAAAAAGGATATAATCATGTCAAGAGACACGACCATATCCTTTTTCAAAAATTTTTTAATTTTTTAAATTATATTTTATTTTGGTGCCCGAGAGAGGACTTGAACCTCCACAGTCTTGCGGCTACTAGAACCTGAATCTAGCGCGTCTACCAATTCCGCCACCCGGGCTTTAATTATTTAACACGCAAAATATTTTAGCAAGTTAAAAGCTTTTTGACAAGTATAAAATTTTAAAATTAAAATTAAATTTATTAAGCTTAACGCATTATAGCATAAACAAAATTAAATTGCGTTTGACTGCGCCGCTTGTTATAATGAAAAAAATTAATCTCAGGAAGTGTTAATGTGTTTAACTTCGGCAATGCAAACAGCGAGCAAAGAGAAGCTATTACAGCGGCGGACGGTCCGGTTTTGATTATCGCAGGCCCCGGCACCGGCAAGACTTACACGCTCGTCCAGCGCATTTTATATTTAATTCAAGAGCGCGGCGTGAAGCCTGAGAATATTTTAATCTCAACTTTTACTGACAAGGCCGCGAGGGAATTAGTCACGCGCATATCCAACGAGTTATTAACAAAAGGCCTAATGTTAAACTTAAACGATATGTACGTCGGGACGTTTCACTCTATATGCTTAAGAATTATAAAAGAGCATTTAGAATATACGAGTCTCGGGAAAAATTACCGCATGCTCGATCCGTTTGATCAGAGTTATATAGTCTTTCAGAATTTTTATAAATTTAAAGAGCTTGGCGGCTTTGAATTTTTATTCGGCAATTTGTCTAACTGGGAAGCGAGCGGCTTAATATGCAAGTACGTTAACACTCTTGCGGAAGAGCTTATCGAGCCTGAAGCGCTTATCGCCGACGAAGATTTTTTAATCTCGTCTCTTGGCCGCGTGTTTAAATTTTATAAAGATTTAATGCGTGAGAACTCGCTGCTTGATTTCTCGTCAATGCTTACTGAAGCTTATAATTTGCTTAAAAATAATCAGGACGTGTTAAAAGAACTTCAGGCAAAGATCACGCATATTATGATAGATGAATATCAGGACACTAATACTGTTCAGGAACAGCTTGTAATGTTATTAGCCGGCAAAAAACAAAATATCTGCGTTGTCGGCGACGACGACCAAGGACTTTACCGCTTCAGAGGCGCGGCGATACGCAATATACTCCAGTTCCCGAGCAATTTTGAACAATGCAAAGTTATCAAGCTCGTTAAAAATTATAGATCTGACAGCGGCATAATTGATTTCTATAATAACTGGATGGAGACGACTTCAGGCTATAATTTTAGATTTGACTGGGATGATTTTAGATATGAAAAGACTATCGAGCCGCGTGAGCAATCAAGTTTAAAAAGTCCAACGGCTGTAAAATTATCGAGCGTGAACGACTTTGACAAATGGCATGAAAAAATTTTGAATTTTATTAATAAGCTTAAAGAATCTAAAAAGCTCACGGACTACAATCAAATTGCGTTTTTATGCCGTTCTGTCACGAATGAAAAAATTGTTAATCTTGCGAATTTTCTTGAAGCTCACGGCGTAAACGTTTACGCACCGCGCTCTAATATGTTTTTTAACCGTTACGAAGTTAAATTAACTTTAGGCTGCTTAATGCTCATGTTCCCGTCTTACGTTCAGGAGTTAAGCGAAAGATTTGAGCTTATAGGCTGCGATGATGACATAGCGCGCGAGCTTTGCAAAGGCCTTAAAGATTATCACGTAGAATATTATATAAGCTGCATAAAGCTTGCGAATGAAATTTTAATTAAGCCTGAGAATAAAAAATTAGCTAAGCTTATTAACAGCCGGGGCAAGGCGCATTTGAATTTGACCAATAACACCGACTACGCCTATTCAGGACTTTTATATCAATTATTTGAGTTCAAGCCGTTTGCGGATATTTTAAGCACGGAGCTTAATTCGGGCGTAATTGACGTAAGGCCGGTAAGAAATTTAGCGGCTATGACTCAGATTATCGGCAAGTTCGAATATCTTCATGATATATCAGTGTTAAACGCAAAATTTATCGAACAGGACACTAATAAATTATTTAATCTTTATTTAAAGCTTATTTTTGACGGCGGCATGGGCGAATACGAGGACGATTCTGAATACGCGCCCAGCGGCTGCGTCTCGTTTATGACTATACATCAGGCAAAGGGTCTTGAGTTCCCTATAGTCATAGTTGACTCGTTAAACAGCAGACCGGCTGATAAAAATGATTTTTTAATAGCTAAAATCGAGCCGCGTTATTTTAAGCGCAAAGCTTTTGAGCCTAAAGATAAAATTAAATTTTTTGACTTCTGGCGGCTTTATTATACGGCCTTCTCACGCGCCCAGGATTTATTGGTCTTGACTTGCAATGAAATTTATAGAGGCAGCTGGCCAGCACCGAGCAGCTATTTTAAAGATATTTATAACGAGCTGCCGAGCGTCGAGAGCAAAAATTTTGATGTTAACGAGTTTAATTTTAAAGCTGTTAAAGATATTAATATTAAAAATTCTTACTCGTTCACAAAGCATATTACGCTGTATGAGACTTGCGCGCTGCAGTATAAATTTTACAGAGAGCTTGAGTTCATGCCTGTACGTGCCGGCGCAATGCTGTTCGGACTTTTAGTTCATCAGACTATAGAAGACGTTCATAAGGCGGTCTTAAAAGGCGAAGATTTTAAAATTAATAAAGAAAATATATCTGCATGGCTCGACGCAAATTATATTTCGCTGTCGCAGTCCAATAAATCTTATTTAAGCAAGCCGCTTATTAAATCGGCTCTTAATCATGTCATGAATTATGTTGAAGCTCAGAGCGGAGATTGGTCAAGAATTAAACAGGCCGAGGTTGACGTCAGTTTAGTCAAGCCTGATTATATTATCGACGGCAAAATAGATTTAATTCGAGGCGATGACGACACGGTCGAGATTATCGATTTCAAGTCTATGCCCAAGCCGGACGTGAACGATCCTAAGGCTAAAAAAATTCTTGAGCATTATAAAAAACAGCTGCATATTTACGCGCATTTAGTCGAGCAGCGCACGGGAAATAAAGTCAGCATGATGCGGATTTATTACACTGGCGAAAAAAATTCCGTGCCTACTATATCTTATAAATATTCTCCGGACGCAGTTCAAAATACTATGCAGGCATTTGACGAGACTGTTAAGCGCATTATGAATAAAGATTTCAGCAATAAATGCAGCGATAATAAAACTTGTCAGAGCTGCGACTTCAGGCATTACTGCAAGATTAATTATTAAAATTTTTAAATTTAAATTTTTTAAATTAAGAAAGAGCGTGATCAAAACATGAGCGGGCAAAATAATTTAGAGTTTGATCAGGAGCGGCTTGAATCTCGGCAGCCGATCGCGGGCTTTCCCGAGCTGCATTGGACGGGCAAGCGGCCTTTTACTGTATGGCAGTTTTATCCGGCGCAGCTGCGCGAGACATACGGAGAGCCGGACGAGGCCACTGGCTGGATGAATAAAATTTACTGGGGCGATAACTTTCAAGTCATGAATCACTTGATGCGCGACTTCAGGGGCAAGATAGACTTAATTTATATCGACCCGCCTTTCGACAGCAAGGCTGATTATAAAAAGAAGATCGAAGTCAAAAAGCTCGGGCTTAAAGCCGAGAGCGACTTCTCAGCCTTTGAGGAGAAGCAGTATAAAGATCTTTGGATGCATGACGAGTATTTGCAGTTCATGTTTGAAAGATTATTATTTATGCGCGAATTATTAAGCGACACCGGAAGCATTTATGTGCATATGGACGAAAACAAAGATTATTTAATGAGATGTTTACTCGATGAAGTTTTTGGTATGAATAATTTCAAGAGAGAAATAATTTGGCGCATAGGTTGGATTTCAGGTTATAAGTCAGCCGCAAAACAATGGATCAGAAACCATGACGTTATTTTATACTATACTAAATCTTCACAATATACGTTTAATAAAAAATATATTCCATATTCGGAAGGCTATAGGCGACGCGATGGTAATGAACCTGAAGGTAAAGGATATCCTATAGAAGATACTTGGAACTGTAGCGAACTCGATTCCCTTAACTCTATTCAAATTATGTCATTTTCAAGTGAAAAGGTAGGATATCCCACGCAAAAGAATGAAAAATTACTAGAACGCATAATAGAATGCTCGTCTAACCCCGGCGATTTGGTAATGGACTGCTTCATGGGCAGCGGGACGACGCAGGCAGTTGCAATGAAGCTCGGACGCAGGTTCATCGGAGCTGATATAAATTTAGGCGCGGTACACACGGCGACGAAACGACTTTTAAATATCGCGGCTGATATTAAGGCTGAAGATAAAAATGAGAATGAGCAGAGCTTAAATAAATATACGGGCTTTGAAGTCTATAACGTGAATAATTATGAATTTTTTAGAAATCCGGCGCAGGCTCGTTCGCTCTTGATAGACGCGCTGGGCATTCAAGAATTTCCGGAAGGCAGCAGCATCTGGGACGGCGAGCTTGACGGCAGGATGGTAAAGATAATGCCGGTTAATCGCATAGCTGCTAAAGCAGATTTAAAAGATTTAATAGATAATTTGCCGTATAAAAAATATGAGAGTATCAGCGCGGAAGACCCGAGCGAGATTGTCGAACGCATTACGATTGTCTGCATGGGACACGAGCCGGACTTAAAGGCGCATTTGCAGTATGAGCTGATTAAATATAAAGTTGACATAGAAATTTTAGATATTTTAAAGGACAGGAAAGATCTGCAGCTCAAGCGCGAGTCTGAGGCCGAAGTTGTGAGAGACGGCAATAAGCTTGTGATAAAAAATTTTTACCCGTTAAACTTAATGAATAAATTATCTTGTGAGAAAGAATATTTAGACGACTGGCGCACGCTTACGGATTCTGTTTTAATTGACTGGTATTATGACGGCGCGGTCATGCAGCCTATAGTTACAGATATTCCAGGCAAGAACGAATTAGTAAAGGGCGTGTATGATATACCTGACGACGCGGGAACTATAAGAATTAAAATAACAGATTTATTATCTGAGTCGCTGGAGCTCGAGGTGAAATAAAATGCTTGACGATGAATTTGCGTTTTACTCACAGCTCTGGAGCTTTTATTTAAAAAATAAAAGTCAGATTAAGAAAAATTATAAAGATTTAACTAAAAAACTGCTCGCGTATAACGATCCGGATGAAAATCCTAAAGCATTTTTACGGCGGCCGCAGTACGAGGCTTTAAGCATGTATATATTTATAAAAGAATATTTAAATAACGCGCAGGTCTCCGACATGTTCAACGACTGGCGGAACAAGCAAAATAAATTTATTGACGCGTCGTATTATGACAAAAACGGTCAGATAAATATATTTGATTTAGCTGTTAAAGACCGGGGCGACATGCTGTTTAAAAAGATGAAGAATTATAGAGAGAGCTACTCGAATTATATATACGCGCTCGCCATGGGGTTGGGCAAAACTATATTAATGGCCGCGTGCATCTTTTACGAGTTCTTGCTCGCGAATAAATTTAAGCAAGACAAAAGATTTTGCCATAATGCTTTAATCTTTGCGCCGGATAAGACAGTGCTGCAGTCTCTGAAAGAGATAGTGAACTTGGACAAGACAAAGCTCGTTCCGCCGGAGTACGCAAAAGTTCTTGACGCGAATATAAAATTTCATTTTCTTGATGAGACCGGCATGACGCTTGACGCTATAGACGGCTCAAGCTTTAATATAATTATTTCTAACACGCAGAAAATTATATTAAAGAAGCAGTACAAAGAAGAGAGCGCGGCTGAGAAATTTTTTAAAGCAAATACTTCAAGTTTGCTTAATGCAGTTTACGGCGAGAATTTTAATTTAAATCAAGACGAGGCGGCTTTAAGCATTAATCAAAGATTTGAAAAGTTATGCCGTATGCCGCAGCTCGGAGTTTACGTTGACGAAGCGCATCATTTATTCGGAGCGGATTTAGAGAAACAGATGCGCGCTAATAAAAATAATAAAGCTAATAAAACAAGCTTGCGCGACACGATAAATATTTTGTCTAAAAAAACTGAAATTGTAGGCTGCTATAACTTCACGGGAACGCCTTACGTTGAAAATCAGCTTTTGCCCGAAGTAGTTTACGCATATGGCTTAAAGGCCGCGATTAAGAACGGCTATTTAAAAGATGCTGATCCGATCGGCTTTGAGAACGTGAAGAGCTATGAATTTTTACGCGGAGCTGTAAAAGAATTCTGGCAGCGTTACGGCGGCAAAACTTACGAGCAGCTTAATCCCAAGCTTGCAGTTTATGCGTCGAGCGTTGAAGAAGCCGCGCATGAATTACGTCCCGCGCTTGAAAAAATTCTTGACGAATTAAAAATTCCGGCCGCAAAGATTTTATTAAACGTCGGCGACGAGCGTTATACTAAAAACGATGATATTAAAAATTTCAACGATCTTGATTTGCCAGGCTCAAAAGGCAACGACAAGCAATTTATAATTTTAGTTGAGAAAGGCAAAGAAGGGTGGAACTGCCGGTCGCTTTTTGGAGTTGCTTTATATCGTAAAGCTAAATCAAAAATCTTTGTGCTTCAGGCCGCAATGCGCTGTCTAAGAGCTATAACTAATACTAAACAGACGGCTGTAATTTTCATGTCAAAAGAAAATTTAGACATACTTGACAGCGAGCTGCATAAAAATTTCAATATGGATCTTGAAGACATAAAGCCAACTCCAGACCTCGAGCGTCATAAATATAAAGTAAAAGTTATGCCGCCGCTGCGCAAAATTAAATTAAAGCGCGTCTGGCACGAGTACTCGCTCAGTGAGAGACATTATTTAAAGCCCGTAAACTTTGGACTTAAAGATTTAGATTTAGCTTCAAGATACGCGAGCATAAAGTACACCGGCGACAGTTTAGGCGAGGACGTCATGGCTCATGTCAAAAAAATTAACGCTGATGATTTGCAGGACAATATGAAATACAGCGCGTACTCGCTCACGGGTCTTATCGCGAGCTATTTAAATATATCGTGTATTTTAACTTCAAAAATTTTAAATCAGGCTGCCGACGGCATAGATTTAATACTCGAAGCCGTTAATCGTTATAATCAAGTTATATATGACATAATTATTCCCGGGATATTTAACGCGTTATTTGAGATTAATAAGCTTGTCAAAACGGAAGAGAAGGAAATTATATTGCTTCGTGAGCCTAAAGACGCTGGCTATTACGAGTTCACGGCAAAAGATGAGCTTGTAGTTAAGCTTCAAGACGCGGGAGATCATGCCGGCAAAAGTTTTCACGCCGACACGTACTGCTTTGACTCCAAGCCTGAGAAAAGATGCTTTGAGCTTTACATGGCAAATAAAGACGTTCAGGAAATATATTTCACGGGAATGTTCACGGCCGGGCAAGGCGAGCTGTCAGTTTATTATTACGATCCCGAGTCAGGCCGTCTGCGGCAGTACTATCCTGATTTTTTAGCCCGAATGTCCGACGGGTCTTATAGATTAATAGAAGTAAAAGGCGACAACATGATCGATAACGCGATAGTTAAAGCAAAGTCAGAGGCCGCAAGCGAGATAGCTTCAGCCAGCCGCGTCGAGTATGTCATGCACTCCGGCAGCGATATTATGAACGGCAGAATTTAAA
>JAFSNU010000390.1 GCA_017447325.1 Synergistaceae bacterium
AAATTTAAATTTAAAATTTTAAAATTACCAGCGCACTCTTAAATCAAATCGATAGCCCACGCCCGAGACGCTTTGAGTATTATCAAGCTGAGCGAGCGACGCCCGGCTCTCCCATGCGCGCCTAAACGTCAAGATAGTGCTCATGTCCGGCGCTGAACCCGTGCAGTCTATGCCCTCTGAGTTATAACGCAAAATCTCAACAGTAATATCCATGCTTGGATCTTCTGTAAATATTGCGCCCAAGTCCGAAAGCATATCCTCAAAGCCCCGCCCTTCAGAACCGCCGCGCTGAAGCTCCGCCAGCTTGTCACGGGCAAGCGACAATGGATTTGCGATCCGTCCAGTCCGCCCAGGCTCAAACACTTCTTTATATAAGCTCTCGGACTGCACTCTAACCGCCGCAATTCGATTATTAACCTGATTTAATTTTAAATAACTTCCGGCTAAAGCAATAACGCCCATAAATAAAATCCAACAGGCAACGCGCGTCATCAAGCTCACAGCTCTTTCAAGGCCTATTGCTCCCTCAAGCGCGCTCTTAGACAAATTAACGCTGCTGATCCATGGGCATTTTGCAATACTATCGCGCACTATATCGCTTATAATTTTTAAAGACGCATCGTTAATATTAAGCGCATCGAACATAAACGACTCGCCACGCTCAAGCTCTCTATCTTTGCAGTAAACGTCAAACCATGCAAATTCTTTCTCAGGCGTGCTGCGCGTTCTTGGCCGCCAGCGGGTTAATACAGGCTTGTAATCCTGCCATAATATAGAGCATAAATTTTCTTCGTCCGCCCATAAGACAACTCCAGTCCCGTCAGTCAATGCAGAGACGAAAGGCAGCGGCGCCGGCCAGACTATATTATTTGCGTTATTAACTCGAGTCGGCTCCTGGCCTATGTCGCTCTCACTCTCAAGGCCTTTATACTCGGGCAAGCTTAACTCTTCAGGATTTACATACCAGACAACGCCTTGAGCTCCGCGTCCAATTTTCTCTAAAACAACCGGAAATATCTCAACGCTTCCTGCAGCTGAATAAGGCATGACCTGAAGCTTTAAAGCCTCGCGGACTTTCTTAGAATTAGAGAACGGGAACGCGAACGCGTCAACGCTTAAGGACTTAAACGGCGCGAGAACTATCGCCGGAGCACTCTTCTTCACGTTCCCAGGCTTTATAAATTCTTTCAACTCGCCCTGAGACACGCGCATAATTTCAATATTATCAAGCTCAGTCCCGCTCTTCTTTAAATTTTTAAAATTTAAATTTTTTAAATTAAAATTCTTAAGCTGCATTATTTTTATGATTCCTCCCAGCGCACGATCTTTTTAGAATTTCTGTCAAATATAATATTAAACGACGAGCCGCCTTCAGACTCATCTAAAAATTCTATTCTTAAAGAAAAATAACGGCTCTTAAATCCGGCAATATTAGTCAGCTGCGTTGAATTCTTAGCCGTGAAGCCAGGGATGCCCTGAATATCTTCAAAGCTTCTTAAAACTCTGTCTTTGCGATACTCGACAAGAGCCGCCGCCTGCATAGCTCCAAGTCCGGGCAGCAACGCAAGCACTCTCGGAGGCGCAACGTTCAAATTTATTTTGCCCGCACTCCATAACGTGCAGTAATCATTAATTCCCGGCATTCCGCCTGCTCCGTACAAAATATCTTGATTTATCTCGTCCATTATTAAAAGCTCAGACATGTCAAGCGGCGCTCTGTTAATAAAATCCTCGCGCTCAGCCCCGCCGACTCTAACCCGCGTATTCCTGTCAAGAAAGTCAAGAACTAAATTAATTAATTCGCGGTGTCTCATAGCGTCCCACATGTCTTCCCAAGGCTTTTTAAGCTCGCCTCGTTCAGTGTTGCCGTCCGGTAAAAATAAATTGCGAATAGGCAATTTGTCGTCAAGCGGCGTTACCATTAACACCCAAATTCCAAGCTCATTTATCGGGATAACAAAAGGCTTATACGCCGGCTGAATTGGACTGTCGCCTTTTGTCCGCTCTGTGTAACGCGCTACAGCTCTGATAATTGCTTCAGACAAAAGCTCCGCCATGCTTCGATTTGACAAAGCCACCCGCTCGCGCAAAACGCTCCTGACCTGAAGCCTTACGAACCATGTAAACGCCGTAGCGCATGAAATAAGCAAAGTTCCGAGCATTAAAACAGAGACTAATATTAAACCCTTGCGCCTTTTATTTTTAAATTTAAATTTAATCAGGAAACACGACAATATCTTCAAGACTTTCTTCATTATTATTTATCTTATTGCCTCTTGTTATCAAAATATAAACACCTACAGGCAGGCCGCCGGTGTAGCTTGGCTGTCGCTCAGAGCCTTTAGGCACCTCAACGTTAAAGCCGGTAACACCGGGCAAGACGAGCTGCCCCGTCTCGCCCTTTAAAGTCCCAGTGTTAACCTCGCGCACTTGCTTTCCCGGGAACACCCATCTGTAAAGCCCAGCCGGACGCTCTCTAAGCGAACTATCGCGCTCAACTTTATATACTACAGTGCCGGCCGCTAAATTCTGACGTGAAAGCGAATTTGTCATAACTGCAAGCGTATCGTCTTTAAGACCGCCGAAGGCTTCATGATCGTTTATAGTCATTACAACCCTCGCAGATCTTACAGCTCCGCGCAAGTCTCGAGCTATAAACGCTAAAGTTCTTGACAATGCGACAGAACCGGCATGTGCGTCTTGAATTTCCACAACTCGCCTCACAGTCGCAACGACAGGAGCAAGAGCAAGCCCGGTTAAAATTCCCGTCAGCATTACTGCCGTTAATATTTCAATAAGCGTGAAGCCCCGCCGACGCTTTAATCTCATTTCTAAAATTAAATTAAAATTTAAAATTTAAAATTTATTTAGGCGCAGGACCGTTCGCTATGACAAGCGCGTTTACTTTATTGCCGTTCTGGTCAGCGCCTTGACGGGTCACCAAGTGATACGTGCCGGGCTTTAATAAACTTGCAAGCTCGCGTATCACAGGCTCGATCTGGAATCTCTGCGACCACTGGATTAATTTATTCAAGTCTTCAGAGTGCGGCTCGCGCTTAAAATGCTGCCATAATAAATTAAAGCCCTGACCCATTACTTTCATATCATGCGTCTGGTCTCCGACTTGAAAATAATGATATCCTAAATTGCGCTGCGCATCTTCGTACGTAATCGGATGCTTGGCCGCCTCTTCAAGCAAATTAAGCTGAAGCGTCTGCTGGGTCGTGCTTAAAGCCCGGCGCAAAACTAAATTGCCCTTAATGCCGCTGCCTAAATAAACAATGCCTCCGATGCCGCAGACAGCGCAGGCCAAGCCTAAAAATTTTAAAGCTATATTATTAAGCTTTAAATTAAAGCTTAAATTTAATTTAAATAATTTGCCGCTTAAAAATTCCCGGTTAGTCAAAGCAAATGCTAAAGCAAGCCAGACTATATTCTCTATCCTGTGGAACGGCCTCGTCCATAAAGCATTAAACGAGATTAAAGAAATAAGCGCACAGCCCCAGATAGCATTAGGCGACACAGAACGCACCTCGCCTTTAACTCGCCTGTATATTTCAGATATAATGCCTAACAGCCAGATTAAATATAATAAAATTAATAAACAGCCGCCGATAATTCCCGTCTCGCAGAAAAACTGCAAAAATTCATTATGCGCCCAGTGCGTGTACTGCCAGATATACCAGCTCGGGTTATTAAATAAATTAAAGCCGTGACGCTGAGCCTCTAAATAATGCCATTTATACTGGCCTATGCCCACGCCCATGGGATGCTCGTCAAACATAGCGTAAGACGTCGTCCAGATGCCCTTGCGTCCTCCGACAGTTCCGGCATTCTCGATCATATCAGTTATCTTGCCGGCGACAGTGCCGCTTCTGCCCTGATTTAACATAACTGCTCCAGTTAAAAATACTACGCAGATTAATATTATTACTCCAAATCTAACGGCCATCTTCTTGCCGTAGCGCATTATAGTAATCAAGCCTAAGACAAATAAGCCCACAAACAGCGACAAAATTCCCGAGCGGCTCGTGCTGTTCCATAAGCCCCAAGTGTTTACAAGCATTAAAAATATATTTAATAAAGTTAAATATAACGGCCGCTTCTTGCCTTCTTTATTAAATGCATAAGCTATAAATAAATAAACAGAACTCATTACGCAAATAGCCATCCAGAGCGCGAACATGTTTTGCTGCGCCGTGTTGCCGATATAATTTCCCGGCGTCGGCAGAATTATATTTCTATATTTAACTAAATGATTAAACGCTCCTCCCTTTAAAAACGCCAAATTATTCATGCCGCGTACCTGCAACTCGGCAAATAAGACGTTAATTGCGCCGTTGATATTCGCAAGCCATAACACAGGCCGCAAGCCCCAGTCAGGGAACGAGTCAACGCTTAAAACATAAAACGCCCACACGGCCGCGAAGCATAATAATTCATGAACAAAGCCGCGCGGCGAAGAAATATCCGTCCAGAAATACTGCAGGCCGCAGTAAATTAATAACACAAGCCAGACTAAAGCAAATAAATCAAATTTAGGCTCGAGCTTAGTAAATTTATCTGATTTATAAAGAAACATGCTAACGCCGGAGATTAATAACGCAATTAACACAGGCACTGCCGTGACAGTCCATTTTAAAATATGCAGCGTGTCGGCAAATTTTGCGCCGGAATAAACTAAATTCGGCGTCACGAGCGACACAGTCCATAATAACAATAAAATTTCTTTCGGCACTAAGCTTAAATCTCTTATAATATTTTTTGCAATGCTCTTATTTTTATTGCTCACGTTAAAATCAACTTCCTTTATTAAATATATTAAATATTAAATTATTAAATAAAATTTTTAAATTTAAATTACTGAACTAAAGCGTAACGCTCTACCGGCGCGAACTGATCCGTAAACGCGTCGATCTCAGGCGTGAAAGGCACGCGCCATTGATTGGCTAATAATCTCGCCATATTATAATCAGGGTCAGCCGGTACGTTCGGACTTTCAGAGCATAAAGCCACAAGCATTACATTTTGCATCGAGTAAGCATATTTTGGCTCTGGAGCAGACGCAGGGAAGATCATCAGGACAGGAAAACTCTTCGCAAAGGCCGAATAAATTCCGTGAAAGACTTTGCTGCGCGGCCCGTGTATCGCCGTCAAAATATTCATGATTAATAATCCATTAGGCTTTAATAATTTTCTAATATTCGCCGCCGCCTCTTGTGTCGTCATGTGAAACGGTATCGAGTACCAGGAATTAAACACGTCCATGAACACAGCGTCATATTTCAAATCATCGCTTAAATTATTAAAATTTAAACTATTGCGGTTAATAAAAGTTCTGGCGTCCTCATGAAATATTTTTAAATTCGCATTATTAATATCTAAATCAAAATATTTCTGCGCCGCTTGAGTGACGCCCGGATCAATCTCTACAACGTCCATCGAGACGTTATTTCTTTCATGTAAAACATGACGAGGGACGCAATATCCCCCGCCTCCGAACATTAAAATTTTTCTTGCATTTGGATTAAAGTGAAAGGCTAAGTCATAAAATTTTGTGTAATCACTCACTAACTCGTTTGGATCATCAGTATAAATTAAAGACTGCACACTGTACGGGTCAGGGTCTGTCCGCATAATTCTGACGCGCCTATTATCAAACGTATGACTTTCAACTATAGTAATATGATTATAATGCGTGTCTATATGCACGCCCACCGGCGTCATCGGCAGACCGTAAAGCTGAGCCGACCAAGCAGCGCAGCCTAAAGCTAAAGCTAATAAAAGCGTTCCCGCCCAGCCTGCAATATAAACGATCATTGACAATAATGCCATGCCGCTCGCTAAAGCCATTAATATTACATTAGACGGCAGGACAGATATTAAGACAAAGCCGCCTAAGAAAGTCCCGCAGATGCTTCCGGCTGAATTTAACGCGCTTAATCTTCCGACTATCGAGCCTGAAGACGAGACGTCACGCATTGCAAGCCGGGCTATAATAGGCGAAGTCATTCCCATTAACACGCTCGCCGGCGTAAAAATTACGACAGCAGCCAAGAGCGACGCGATATAAATATTAATATTTTGACGAGAGAGCTGCGTTAAAATTGCGTTGCCTATAAAAGCCGTAAGAGCCGTAATAATTGCCGCGAGCATTAAGACATGGCCTAATAATTTATTTTCAGGTCTCTTGTCAGCGAGATAGCCGCCGAGATAATTTCCGAGGCACAAGCTAATCATCATGACACCGATTAAAGCCGTCCAGACTATTAAAGACGTTCCGAAAAACGGAGCGACTAAACGCGAGCCGGTAAGCTCTAAGATCATCACGCCGGCTCCGCACATGAACGATGCAATTTGAAGTCTTAAAGGCAATTTAACCGGAGGCCTTTGCTTATTGTTCATGTTTACAGAAGTATACGAAGGCGTATTATTTTTATTATTTGACATTAAATAAAAAATTCAGTCCTTTATCTAAAATAATTTTAAAAATAATTTAAAAATAAAAATTTAATTTATTTTAATTTATTTATTTTAGCAAATAATATTTTTAATAAAATGCGTGTAAGGCGTATTTTAATTATTAATAAAATTTTTTTGCGTGATGCGCAGACAAAATTTAGCGAGCTTATATTAAATTAAATTAAATTAATATGATGACGGCTTATTCAAGAATTTATAAATTAAATAAACAAGTCTCCGCAAGTTATAGCTATAGCTTACAGAGACTTGTTTTAATTTTAAATATCCTCGAACACCGGCGGATACATCTCTTTTAATTTTTCAGCAACTAAGCTCATTACTTCTCTAATCGCCGGATCAGCGCGTGTGTTTGCGTAACGCTCTTTTAAGATATGACGCCATGCTCTTAAATTCGCAGTCATGCCGAGCTTTGCCGCCGTGCAGTTGGGCAAGACTGAACGCGCTTGCTGAGGCCGAACACCGGACGCAATTAATTTATTATAAATTTCAGCTGAGAACTCAACGCTTTGTCTCCATAAAATTAAATTATTTGCGTCAAGTTCAGGCACTGGCGCGATAACTTTTAACGGCTCTTTCGACAGGTCTATATAACGCTGCGACTGCTGAGAGTATGCTACGCCGATTCTATGACGCACTATCTGATGACTTATCGAGCGCGGGACAGTCAGCATGAACGACACGCTAACGTGTTCAATAACGCTCTCATGTCCGGCCTTGACAAGCTTGATTATAAATTCATTACGCGCGTCTGAGCTCTCACTTAAAGGGCTGTTGTAACAGTTGCGAGCCATGCGCTCTATTTTAATTAAATCTTTCAAAGGCTCATACTCGCCGATTAACTCAGCCGACATTTTTATTATCTCTATCATTTATATAATCACCTCGAAGATAATTATATTATAATTTTTATAGCTTTAAATAAATTAAATTCAAATCTCGCGCGTTTAGACGAAGCTTTAGGCCTTTATATTAAAAATTTTTTATTTTAAATTATAATTAATAAAATTTAAAATTAATTTAAAACAGGAGGCATTATTTAATGCTTAAAAAATTTTTATTAGCGTTATGCGCGTTAATTTTAATTTTCGCGCAAGTTGCTCTTGCTAATAACGCAAAGCCTGAACATGAAATTATAATTTTATACACTAACGACGTTCACTGCGGCGTTGAAAGCCAAAATAATTTAGGCTACGCAGGCCTCGCCTATTACAGAGACGAGATGTTAAAGCTCACGCCTTACGTGACTTTAGTTGACGCGGGCGACGCAGTACAGGGCGATCTTATCGGCGCAATCTCCAACGGCCGCTATATAATCGAGATCATGAACGCTTGCAGCTACGATATAGCTGTCCCGGGCAACCATGAATTTGATTATGATATGCCCCAGTTCTTTAATTCCGCAAAGAATTTAAACTGCGGCTATATATCTTGCAATTTCAGGGACGCGAATAATAATTTAATCTTTAAGCCTTATAAAATTTTTAATTATAATAATATTAAAGTCGCGTTTATCGGCATCTGCACTCCGGCAAGCCTTACAACCTCAACGCCGACTTTCTTCATGAATGAGCAAGGCGAATATATTTATGACTTCGACGGCGATTTAACAGGCAAAAAATTATATAACTCAGTTCAAGACGCAGTTAATAAAGCAAGACAAGAAGGCGCAGATTTTATAATTGCAGTCGCACATTTAGGCGAGGAAGTCCCAGTCAATCAGCTCCAGTGGAGCGCGCTGCGCGTCGCGGCGAACACCAGAGGCATTGACGTTATTATCGACGGACATTCTCACGAGCTCACGCCTTGCTTAAAAGTCAAAAATCTTGATAGTCAAGACGTTATTATCACGCAGACCGGCACGAAGTTTAAAACTTTCGGCAAATTAACTATTAACACTCAAGGCGAAATTTCAACGCAATTAATTACGCAAGTATCAAGCAAAGATTTAAAAGTCGATAAAGTTATTAAAGATATTAAATCGCGCTACGAAGCTGAGATAAACGAGCCGATCGCCTATACAAGCTTTGATTTAATTGCAGTTGACGAAAATAATAAATGGCTTGTCCGCGCCGGAGAGACGAATTTATGCAATTTTGTAGCAGACGCAATTTTATATGACTCTATCTCAAGAGTTAAAGAGCTTCAGGCTATAGACAGCCGCGATATTGCAGCTTTTATTAACGCCGGAAACATCCGCAAGACTTTAAAGACAGGGGCTTTAAGCTACGCCAGCGCGTTAAGCGTCTCTCCGTTCGGCAATACTTTATTAGCGGCTCAGGTCTCAGGACAGACTATACTCGACGAACTCGAACTCGCAGCTGCGGCCATGCCGAAAAATTCAGGCGGATTTTTGCACGTTGCAAACATGACTTTCACTATCGACGCTCGAGTAAGCACGTCCGTGCAGCTTGACGAACATAATATTTTTATCGGCGTTAAAGAAAATGCCGAAAGACGAATTAAAGACGCTAAAATTAATAATAAAGCTATAGAGCCTGATAAAATTTATATAGTCATAACTAGTAATTACGTCTTACGCGATCATGGCGACGGCCATAGATTTCAAGACGCGAAATTTATAGTTCAAGACTACGAGACTGTCGCCGACGCAACCGCGCACTACATGAAGGCTTTAAAATTTATCCCTGAAAAATATAAAGTCTGCGAGAACCGCATTACTATAATTAAATAATTTTAAAATTTAAAATTTAAAATACAAGCTGCTCGTTTAAATTACGGGCAGCTTGTTTATTCCTGAAATTCTATTTTAACTATAACCGGCCCTTCGGTGTAAATATCACTCGAAGCAATCGCGTTTATAATCACAGCTTCTTTAATATTATGCAGTTTCGCTACGGCATCGAAAAACGCTTCGCCGCCCAAAGTCCCGACGTTGTTCGTCGCAGGGTCGGGCAAAACGCCGTCTGCTAAAGCTTGCATCTTTAAATTACGCAGGAATAAATGCAGCGTAAACTCAGGATCAAAATTCTCGTCCTGCGCGTCGAACGCTTTTCTATAAATAACATCGCCTTCGTCATAAATTAATCTGCTTAATCCAAATTCAAATTTAACTTTAATGCTCTCGCCTAATGCCGTGTTCTCTTTCGATAAAGCCCTGACGTAAAATCTTAAATCTACATCATCGCTTAAATTATTAAAATTTTCGTTAAGAGCTTTAATTAAATTCTCCTCTTCTTTAGCGTTAAACTCCAACGGCGCATTAAAGCCCGTCTCAGCAACACGAAGCATAACTCCGAGCCTCGCGCTCTGCTTTAATTCCTCAAGCCGCAAATTTATATCGCCGCTTATAAAATCTTCATAATCTAAATTAGTTTGCGCTAATAAAATATTCGCGCTGAAAGCTATCGTGTCATTGCGCATTGTGTTTAAAGCAATTTTCAAACGCTCCGACTCGTCCCGCATTGAGTTTAAACTCGCCTCGAGTTCAAGCTTCTCCTGTTCCAAAACTAATTTATCATTGCGCAAAGTCTCTAAATCAAGCCGCGTCAAATCCAAACTCGCCGCCGCGATTTGAACCTGCTCCTGCTGATACGCTAACTCAGACTGCGCCTGCGCCACAGTGTTTTGACTTTCGTTTAACTGCAGCCTTAAATCAAAAATCTGCTGCCTAATATATTTCATGCTGAATAACGCCGTGCGCACGTCCTGCGAAAATACCGACAATACAGCAAGCACTATTACTGCGATCATGCCGCCGGTCAAGGCCGTTATTAAACGGCTCGTGTACTTAGGCCGCAAGTTAAACAAAGATATTCGCCGCTTGCCGTACTTAAAGCCTAATATATCGCCTAAAATCGCGAGCGATGCGCTGCCGAGTATTAATAATAAAATTAACAGCCAGTTCATAATTTAAATTTTAAAATTAATTAACCGCGCTCATAGCCTTTTGAATGTCAAGCTCAAGCCACGCATTAACAGCTTGTTCAACTTTATCCAAAATTTCCGGCAAAGCTCCGCGCTCTTCATTATTTAAATGGCCAAGCACGCGATCTTTCATGTCGATATGCTCGGGATTGCCGCCGAGGCCTATTCTAAGTCTGGGAATGTTTAAAGTATTTAACGCGCCGATTATTGACGCAAGTCCGTTATGACCGCCCGCGCTGCCGCTTGCTCTTAATCTTAATTTTCCGAACGGCAAGGCCAAGTCATCATAAATTATTAAAATATTTTCCGGCTCAAGTTTATAGAAATCATAAGCGTCTCTAACAGCGAAGCCGCTTAAATTCATGTAAGTTAAAGGCTTTAAAAATAAAATATTATTGCTCTTCCAAAATTCTCCGCGAAATTTAGACTGAGGCTCGCCGAGCCCAAGTCTTGAGACAAGATGATCAACGGCGAGCCAGCCCATGTTATGACGCGTGAAAGCGTACTCCTGCCCGGGATTGCCCAGGCCTGCAATTAATTTAAATATCCTACTCTTCCTCTTTTGCGGCCTTGCCCTTCGCTACGACTTCAACGTCAGCGGCGGCAGTCTCAGCCTCTTCAGGAGTTGCATCCTCAACGCCTCTCGACGTCGCAACGATCGCAACGATCTCGTCCGGGTCTGCAAGAACTTCGACGTTCTCAGGCAGCTTTAAATCTTTAACGTGTATAGCATCGCCGACATGCAAAGCCGACACGTCAACGCTGATCACATCCGGAATGCTCATCGGCAGCGTCTCAACTTCAAGCTCGTGTATTACCTCAAGCACTCCGCCGTCCTTAACTCCAGGCGCAGCGTCGCGGCCAGTCGCCTCGACAGGAATGTTAACAGTGATCTTGCGGCCCTTAATTAATCTCAGGAAATCAACATGAAGCGGCATATCACTAATGGGATGCTTCTGCAATTCACGAATTAAGCACATCTCTTCCTCGCCGCTGGGCAGCTTGACAGTGAGTCTCAGCGTCTCCCAACGCTTCGACGCGATGCGCTGCATCTCGCGCATGCTGACTTTGCCCTGGATATTTTCCTTGATCTCCGGCCCGTACAAAATGCAAGGCACATAACCCGCGCGGCGAAGACGGCCGTTCTCATTCTTGCCGGTCTTCTCTCTGGGTTCCATCACTAACGTTACTAACTCAGACATTTTAAAACACTCTCCTGTTTAATTATAAATATAAATAATTTATAAAAATTTATTTCAAACTGCAATATAATATCACAAATTTTAAAATTTCTTTCAGCCGCGAACTTATCATTCCCCAATTTATTCTTTGCGCCGCAGCCCTTAATCATAGTAAACGAAACAGGGCTTAAATGGTCAAAGCTTTATATAAACGGGTTCAGGGTCCGCGACCCTGGCTAATCAAATAAATTGCTTACGGATCTATCCATGTGGACGCGTCTGATTGCCTCGGCGAATAACGGCGCAATAGACAGCTGCAGAATTCTGTCGGTCTGCTTCTCCGGCGGCAGCGGCACTGTGTCAGAGAAAACTAATTTCTCTATCTCAGACTCGGCTATGCGCTCCATTGCCGGGCCTGAAAGTATAGAATGCGTCGCGCACGCGTAAACAGTCTTGCATTCGCGATCTTTAAGTCCATGCGCAGCGTTGCAGATAGTTCCAGCCGTGTCGATAATATCATCAACTAAAATCGCCGTCCTGCCGTTCACGTCTCCGATTATATCCATGACTTCAGACACATTTGCGACTTCATGCGAACGTCGCTTATCAACTATCGCTAAATCAGCATGAAGCTTGATTGCAAATTTGCGCGCCCTTGCCACGCCTCCGACGTCCGGCGACACTACAACGACTTCATCACGCGCTAACTCGTCCTTTAAATTTTCTTTAAAGTAATCGGCTAACAAGTCCATTCCAGTCAAGTGATCAACAGGAATATCAAAGAAGCCTTGAATTTGTCCCGCGTGCAAGTCAGCCGTTATAACACGGTCAACGCCGCTTTGAGTTAATAAATCTGCGACAAGCTTTGCCGTGATCGGCTCTCTTGGCCGCGCCTTTCTGTCCTGACGCGCATAGCCGAAGTACGGTATAACGGCTGAGACGTGATGCGCCGAAGCTCGTTTCAACGCGTCAACCATGATTAAAAGCTGGAACAAATTTTCGTTCGCGGGATTGCTCGTCGGCTGAACGACAAAAACGTCCGCGCCTCTGACGCTCTCGTCAAGCGAAAGGCCGATCTCTCCGTCCGAAAATCTAAAATGTCTTATGGCTGAAAGCGAAACGCCAAGTTCGCTGCAGATTCGCTCTGCAAAATC
>JAFSNU010000391.1 GCA_017447325.1 Synergistaceae bacterium
GCTGCCCGGCGAGCCTACTAATAATAAATTATGATGACCGGCTGCCGCGATTTCAGCCGCGCGTTTTGCCGTCGACTGGCCTTTAATATCCGCAAAATCCGTCTCGATTAACGCCGGCAAGTCCTGAGCTGTCACAGTCTCGATCGGCTCGGGCTTTATCTCGCCCAAAAATATTTGCAGAAGCTCGGCCAAGCTCTCAACTCCGAAAGCCTTAACGCCTTTCACAAGAGCGACCTCGCTTGCGTTCTCTTTCGGCACGTAAAGCGGCAAATCTAATTTACGCGCTAAGAACGCCGCCGGGACAACGCCCCGAACTCGTTTCAATCTTCCGTCAAGGCCAAGCTCGCCGATGCAAATTGATTTTGGAAAGTCGCCTAAAAGTCCATAGCCTGATATCATGCCTAAAGCAATAGGCAGGTCAAGCAGCGAGCCTTCTTTTGGAATATCCGCCGGAGCGAGATTGACCGAGACTTTACCCTTGAGTGTAACTCCGACTTCACGCAGTGCCGCGCTCACTCTGTCTTTAGATTCGCGCACGGCCTTGCCCGGCATTCCGACTATCGAGATCGCGAATAATCCGCTCACGATTCCGACTTCTATTTCAACCGGCTGCGCCTCCATTCCAACAAGAGTTACACCAAGTATCCCGCTCAAGTTTAAAACGCTCCTTTAATTAAATAAAATTAAATAAAATTTTTGTGTGATTAATAAAATTCTAACATGAAAAATAAATTTTAAATTAAATAATAATAAATGATAGAATAATAAAAAATATAAAACGGAGATATAAAATGAACTTCACAGCTTGTTACACAAAAATTGACGCGGGATACATGGGGCAGCTTTTAGAGTGGCCGGAAGTCATAACAGAAGGCGGCACGTTGGACGAGTGCAGAGCGATGCTGATTGACGCAGCAAACGAAATGGCCGCAGTCTATCATGAAGATAAAATTGCAATTCCTCAGCCGTCTATAATGCTTGAGCCGATTAATATAAATTTACTCCGGCTCTCTGAACTCCGCCGTGTTTAATTCATTCATAACGCGCTTTACTTCATAATTTATATTATGCTCGTCAAACTGCGCTAAAAATTTTTTAATAAACTCGCCTGTCTCGTCAAACCGCTGCATTAAAGTCAGGCACATCATGCCGCCCATGGCCGTTAGTTCAATAGTTAAATTAAGCGCGCTTTTAACGTAAATCCAGCCTTCTTTAATATAATTATTAATCTCGTTAAATTTAAACTTGCCGATATAACTTAAAGTTCCCGTAAAAAATTTTAAATTGTTCAGCCCTCTGGCTAAAAAAATTTTTTTCTTCGCGTCAAGGCTTGGATTATTTGCTATTAAATTTGCCGTATTCTTTGCGCTCGCAGTCATGGCAAATTGAACGCGATCCGGGTCGCTTGCTAAAATTAACATGCCGCGAAACGCAACGGCCTGAGTTTCAAACGGCATGGCCTTTACTTTATCGCTGTAAACAAGCATTGCTCCGTTCAGGCAGTTATGATGACTATTTAATTTATTAAGCATCGGCCTCGCGTTTATAACGTCAACTATAACGATCGGCTTATCGCGTTCAGGATAAAATTTATCTATAGCTCGGGCAGTTAAAAGCGCAATCATGACTCCGGGCGAGGCACCGCTGCTTAACGAAAATTTTACGAACTCGTCTTCAGGCAGCGCAATATCATATGCAAATAGTTTTTCTTTATCTTCGAAGCTTGGAAGTCCGAAAGCTTCCTGCGGCATTTTAATATTATTAAAATTTAAATTAAAATCTAAATCCTCGAGCTGGTCAGCGTACTCGTCAGAATTTATTTTATCTTCAAGCGTGCGGATACCTGTATGATCTTTAATTTTATAAAGCGCGGCACAATAATAATAAAGCAAAGTCGAGAGCAGAAAATTTGCGCCGGCTGCGTCCATTATTCCGTGAAAGAAGTCAAGATAAATAAAATCGTCTTTATAACACACAGCCCAGACGTGATAATTAGTCTCAGGCGCGTTTAAAATAATTTTTTGATCCGTATTAAAAATTTTTATAGGCAAATTATTAGGCTCGTAATAATATTCGCTCTCGTTCCTGCGCATTCTCACGCACAAATATTTATAACGCTCTTGAGTTTTAGCGAGCGCGTTCTCTAAAATTTTAAAATCTATATTATCTTTAAGCCTGACAGCATATCTAACAGTGTAAGATTTATTAAGCGCAGCCTTCGCGTATAACTCCGACGCGTCGCCAAGAGTAACTTTATTTATAATTTCGCTCATCTTTATATCATCCCAGATTCATAAAAATTTTAAAATTAAATTCATTCATAATATAATAATTTAAAATAATTTATTTTGAAATTTAAATTTAAAATTTAATTAAGAAATTATGAACAGCAATTTAGAAAATTTAGAATTAGAGAGCAAGGCGCAAAAGTTATTAGAGGAGCGCGAGGCCGAGTCGCGTTTGAGAATTTACTCGGGCAAGTTTGATAAGCTTGTGAAATTTTTATTATGCGCGTGGGCAGTCTTTCAGCTTTATTATTCGACAATAGGCGTGATAAGCGCGGTGAATTTAAGGGCATTGCACTGCATGTTTTTATTATGCTTCACGTTTATTTTGTTTCCGGCTTATAAACGCGAGAGCCGCAAGAAAAAATTTATAAATTTTATAGATTTAGCTTTAATAATTTTAACTTGCTTTGTCTTCAGCTATTTAATTTTAAATTACACTCGCATTGCTCAGAACGGCGGAAGATTAAATAATTTTGAATTAATTTTGGCCGCCTTAGGATTAATTTTAGCGTTTGAAGCCGCGCGCAGAGCGTCGGGCAATTTAGCTTTACTGGCTTTAATATTTTTAGCTTATAATTTTCTTGGATTTTATTTGCCTGGCAGGCTTGGCCATAACGGCTTCACGTTGAAGCGCGTTTTAAGCTCGCAGTTCTGGGGAACGCAGGGAATTTTAGGAACGGGCGTCGGCGTGTCAGCGACTTATATATTTTTGTTTGTAGTGTTTGGATCGTTCTTAAAGCATTCGGGATTTTCAAAATTTATAAATGACTTTGCGTTGACTTTAGTCGGACGAACGCCCGGCGGTCCTGCGAAAGTCAGCGTTATAGCTTCGGCTTTAATGGGAATGATTAACGGCTCGGCGATTGCGAACGTCGCAACGACAGGGACATTCACAATTCCATTAATGAAACAGACTGGCTATAAAGCAGAGTTTGCCGGAGCAGTCGAGGCGGCTGCGTCAACCGGAGGCCAGTTCTGTCCGCCGGTTATGGGCGCGGTCGGCTTTGTAATGGCGGAATTTTTAAATATAAGCTATACGAGTGTCATGCTTGCGGCTATAGTCCCAGCGTTTTTATATTATTTAGGCCTGTTATTCGCCGTGCACTTCGAAGCTAAACGTTTAGGCTTGTCCGGCCTGTCGCGCGAAAATATTCCCAGCGCGCTTAAAGTTATAAAAGAGCAGGGACATTTAATACTGCCGTTAATAATTTTAATCGCATTAATGTTCGCGGGCTATACGCCTCTTTATGCCGCAGTCTTTGCGATCTTTGCGACTGTAATATCAAGCTGGCTTCGCAAAGATACGCGCATGGATTTAAATAAAATTATTACCGCAATGATCGAGGGAGCTCAAGGCGCAATCGCCGTCGGAGTTTGCTGCGTGATAATCGGCGTGATAATCGGCACTGTGACTTTAACGAGCTTGGGCTTAAATATGGGCTATGTGATTTTGTCGCTCGTGAAAAATAATAATATTTACTTGGCCGGATTTTTAGTGATGATTATGTCTGTGATATTAGGCATGGGAGTGCCGGGCGTCGCGGCGTATGTGATAGTGCAGGCGGTGGCCGTGCCTGTTTTGATTAAGGTCGGCGTTCCGGCAATTTCAGCGCATATGTTCTGTTTAATTTACGCGTGCTTATCTAACATAACTCCGCCGGTCGCAATGAGCGCGTATGTTGCTTCGGGAATTGCAAATTCAAATCAAACTTTAACGGGCTTATTGTCAGTGAGGCTTGGCCTAATCGGATTTATAATTCCGTTCTTCTTCTTAAATAATAATATTTTATTACTCGGAGCGAACTCGGAGTTAGCGGCGAGCTTATGGGCGGCGTTCACGGCTTCAGTAGGAACTTGCGCGTTAGTCGCGGGGCTTGAGGGCTGGCTGATTAAAAAATGCTCGTGGCTTGAGCGAATTATTTTAATATTAATTGCGCCGTTAATGCTTCACGCCGGAGTGATGACTGATATAATAGGCAGTACGTTATTAATTTTAATTTTAATTTTGCAGGCTTATAAAAATAAAAAATATCATGCTTTTTAACTCGTGGCAGTTTGCCGTCTTCTTGCCGTTAGTATTTATTTTATACTGGAGCATAAATTCTCAAAAATTTAGAATTTATTTATTATTAATTTCAAGCTATTATTTTTACATGAGCTGGAATGTGAAGTATATAGCTTTAATTTTGCTCACGACTTTAATCTCTTTTAGCTGCGCAATTATAATTGAAAAATATGAGAGATATAAACGCGCGGCGTTATGTGCAAGTTTAATTTCATGCC
>JAFSNU010000392.1 GCA_017447325.1 Synergistaceae bacterium
AAGTCATTGCAGCGTTTTATTAATTTAGCAAAATTATAATTTCTAAATAATCTTTGCAGCTTGCGCTCCTCCGGCGCGTTGCCCTTCTGCACTTCAGCTCCGCAGGTCTCAAGCGAATTTAAATTATGCGCGCGTGAAGAGCCGGTCGCTCCGCCGCAGCCGTCCCGTCCCGTCCTGCCGCCGATTAACAAAACTAAATCGCCCGGCTTAGGCGTCTCACGTCTCACATTGCGCTCCGGTGCTGCCGCGATTACTGCGCCGACTTCCATTCTTTTAGCTGCATAGTTTTCATGATAAATCTCGTCAACTATTCCAGTGGGAATGCCGATTTGATTTCCGTACGAGCTATAACCCTCAGCAGCTTTTATAGTTATAGTGCGCTGCGGCAATTTGCCCTTTAAAGTTTTGTTTATCTCAACTCTGGGATCAGCCGCTCCGGTCAAGCGCATCGCCTGATATACATAGCCACGCCCTGACAACGGGTCGCGTATAGCTCCGCCTATGCACGTCGCCGCTCCTCCAAAAGGCTCAATCTCAGTCGGGTGATTATGCGTCTCGTTCTTAAACAACAACAGCCACGGCTCGCCATTAACTTTAATCTTAACAGTGCAGGCGTTTATCTCGTCGCTCTCGTCTAAATCATTAAGCAAGCCCCGCGCCTTTAAAGCCTTTGCCCCTATCGTCGCCATGTCCATTAAGCTTACTGCCTTATCATCGCGATTCAATTCTTTACGCAAATTTAAATATCTTTTATAAGCCTTATTAACGCGCTCATCCCCAGGGTCGCGAACCCTGGACCCATTTATTAAAGTACTTTCCGTTTCACTCCGGCCTTCGTTGACCTCATAATGCGCTGCCTCAAAATCTCCTTCAAATTCAAAATTATCAAGCTTCGTCATGAAAGTCGTATGCCGGCAATGATCCGACCAGTACGTGTCAAGAACTTTTAACTCAGTCATGCTTGGATTTCGATTTTCAGATTTAAAATAATTCACGCAGCATTTTAAATCATCTAAATTCATTGCCAGAGCATACTCTTTAATTAAACTTTCAAGCTCGCTATCATTTAAATTTATAAAATTATCTAAAATTTTAACGTCTTGAGCTTCCGGCGCGTCGAGGCTCAGGCTTTCCGGCAATTTATTTAACTCAGCTTCTCTACTTTCAACCGGATTTATTAAGTGCTTCTTAATTAAATTAAAATCTTCTGCGCTGATAGCTCCGTAAAATAAATAAACTCTTGCAGTTCTAACACCAGGGTCGCGGATTAACATGCTTTCCGTTTCACTCTGGCCTTCGTTGTCCTCATAATGCGCTGCCTCAAGCTCTGTATTCAATAATAACGCTATGCACTGGCTCGCCGCGTCAGCTCTTGCGTCGAACTGCCCGGGCAAGTACTCAACGCCCAGAATTCTATTTGCGTTCACCCCTCCGTCAGCTGCGCTGCCACCTCCCCTTACAGGGGCGGCAAGAATCTTTAGCTCTGCGAGGTCTGCAAGCTCATCAACTATAACATCAATGCACGGATCTGCGAACACCGCAAACTTGCAGCGTTCTAAATCTTCCGCATTAATATTCTCTATATCATAACGCTCTAAAATTCTTAAATTTTCTAAATTCTTTATATTTAATAAATTTTTCAGCTCGCTCAATAACGCGTTGGCCTGCTGCCTGTACGCCTCGCGGCGCTCTACATATAACCTATAAATCATTTTTCATAAACTCCCTTGCGGCCTCTATAAATATATTATTCTCGCTTTCAAGCCGCGTTGCTGCTCTGACAAAATTTCCGTCTAAACTCTTAAAATTTCTCGTGTGACGAACGACAACGCCGCGCTTCAGCATGTGAACTATAAAATCTTCATCTTTAATATTACTTTTCGCTAAATCTATAATAAAGAAATTTGCCCGCGTGTCATTAACGCAATAGCCTAAATCCTTAAGCGCGTTTATAAATCTCGGCGTCTCGCGTTTATAAAATTCCAAGCTCTTTAACTCAAAATCTCTATCGCGCAAAAATTCCAAAGTCAGAGCCTGCGCCGCAGCGTTCACGCTCCAAATCGGCTGGCGGGCTTTTAATTTATTTATAATATTTTCAGAGCTTAAAATATAGCCGATGCGCAAGCCGCTCAAGTGATAAAATTTAGTTAAAGACTTCGTCACTACTACGTTATTTAAATTATCAAAATCATAACGCGCTTTATTGCCATATAACAAAAAATCTATATAAGCCTCGTCGATTACAAACAAAACATCTTTATTTAAATTAATTAAATTTAACAACTCGTCGGGCTCGATATAATTTCCGTTCGGATTGCATGGATTTGAGAAAAATATTGCCTCGCAATTTGCAAGCTCATTCAAATTATAAATATCAACGCACTCCGCATTATAAGCTTTTAACGCTCGTTCATTCTCAGAATACGCCGGCTGTAATATCGCAACACGCTTATTTACCAGATACGACGCGATTA
>JAFSNU010000393.1 GCA_017447325.1 Synergistaceae bacterium
AAGTATTTATCATGCTGCCTAAGACTTCGCTGCCTACGTTTATTCCGGCTAAAAATAATCTGCCTAACGGAATTTCAGGATCATAATCGACAAGCTCCGCCATTGACGCGCTGACTGAAATTCCAACGTCAAGCACCGCGCCGATTGCTCCGATTAATATAGCCGATAATAAAATTCCCCGCATGTCGATGCCGGGTAAGGTCGAGGCAAGCAGTGCCGCTCCGTCACTCGCAAGTCCCATTAACTGCCATAGATAAACCATAAGCATGCCTAATAAAAATCCCGACAGTACTCCGCCAAGACTTCCGAACAACGCCGGAGCTCTGTACTGCGCACGCTTAACAACGCAAAAAACAGTGACGGACGAGATAACTAAAACGGAAGCAAGCGACGGCAAAATCGGAGGAACGCCCTCGACTATCATCGGTATCATCAAAAATACTATGACTAAAATCGAAATTAATAATCCTAAAATCGCTTTAACGCCACGCCAGCCCGTCAACGCCGCTAATATAAAACAAATTAAAGACGTGATAAACGCGACGAGTGAAATTCGATACGCGTCCGCGATAGAGTATTGCACTGAGCCGTCATTAAATACATCTTCGACTAATAAATATCTCCGGCCTGGAATTATATCAACGCCGCTGTCCTTTAAGCGCACTGCATTAATGTTAAACTTCGCGCCGCGCTGCTCGCCCGTTAAAATTTCCACGCGCAAAATTCTTTGCATCATGACAAAAGCATTTTGCGCTTCATCGCCGTCAACTATAACAGGCGACTCGTCACCAGCCTCAAGCACTCTCACGATTCGAGACTCGCTGCTGTTCCAGTTCGAAATAGTTGCGTAGTCAATCGCAAAATAAATTGCAATCGATGCCGCAAGCGCGAGCAAAATTCTTATCACAAAAATTTTTATTAATCTCTCCGGCTTGACGTTCAAAAATTTTTCGCTCCTTAATTTAAATTTAATTTTCTTCATTATATATTAAATAAATTTTTATAAAATTTTTTATAAGAGCTCAAACTTTTATAAGTTTTTTAATGCAAACTTCCTATTGACTTAAAATTTAATCGCGTGTAAAATGCTTGCAGTTTTAATTTAAATTTAATCGTATTTTATGTTTGGGAGATGCAACGATGAATTTTAATTTGATAAACAAAAAGTTTCAAGCGTCAAAATATATTTTGTTATTTATTCTTGGCGCGTTTTTATTCACGTTATTTGCAGAGCCTGCGCTCGCGGCTAAGAAGAAGAAACGTTACGCGGACTGGCGGGCTGTCGCTGCCGATATGGCTCTTGAGTTCGACTCGGCGATTAAAAATATTCAGGAAGATAAATACAAAGACGCGTATAAAAATGTAAACGACGCGTATTTTGGCTATTACGAAGTTCAAGGTTTCGAACGCAACGTCATGGTCGCAATCTCGCAAAATCGAGTTAATCATATTGAAGCACAGTTCAGCGACATCAAACACGTTTTATTAGGCAACTCTCAGCGCGAAAAGTCAGCGTTATTACAGCAAGTCGAAGATTTAAAAATTAAAGTTTATAAAGACGCAATGGTCTTGGACGGAATTATTGAGATCTCAGAGCCGGACAGCATAGGCGAAAGTCTTTACGCCGACACGGGCAGGACGAGGCCGAGCTTCGCCGCTGCAAGCGCACAGCCTGAAGTGAAAGAAGTTAAAGCTCAGGCTCAGGCTGAAGTTAAAGCAGCCGAGAAGAAAGCGCCGGTGAGCCGTGAGTGGATGACGTTTATAGTTGCGTTCGGTCTGTTAGTGCGTGAAGGCCTCGAGGCAATTTTGGTCATCGTTGCGATAGTCGCGTACTTAATCAAGACAGGCAATAAAGACATGTTAAAGGGCGTTTACTGGGGATCGTTCGCGGCGATTTTAGCGAGCATTGCTTTAGCATGGCTGCTTGAAGAAATTATGGGCGAGGACAGCGGAGTTGCCCGCGAATTATTAGAGGGCTGGACTATGTTCTTGGCCGTCGCAGTTTTATTTTACGTCAGCAACTGGATGTTGTCCAAAGCCGACACGATCGCTTGGGAAAAATATATCGGCGGCAAAGTTCAGCAGTCAATCGACAGCAAGAGCCAGTGGACTTTAATTTTCGCGGCGTTTATTGCAGTCATGCGCGAGGGCGCGGAGTTAATTTTATTTTATAAAGCTTCGTTCACCGGCGGAATGGACGACCCGACTTATATTTTATACGGAATAGGCGCGGGCGTTTTAGTTCTCGCGGCTGTATGGATCGCGTTTAGATATTTCAGCGTGAAGCTGCCGTTAAAGCCGTTCTTCCTGTTCACAAGCATTTTGTTATTCTTAATGTGCATATCGTTCATGGGCAAGGGCGTGCAAGAATTAACAGAAGCTGATGTAATAACAGGCCGCACTGTCATCCCTGCGATGAAAGGATTCCAGATTGAGATATTAAGCATTTACGACAGAGCCGAGACTTTGATCCCGCAGATAATGTTAGTTATCGCCGCAATCTGGACGACGCTGCCGCACTTATTCAGCAAGAAAAAGCAAGAAAAATAAATAATTTTAATAAAAATCTCGTTTAACGCGAGTTTTTTATAAATTTCAAATTTTAATTCACGGAGGTATTTGTTTTATCATGAAAAAGTTGGCATTAGCTTTATTATTAGTCGCAGCTTTTGCAGCAGCAGCGTTCGCAGCACCGGCGGCAATGAAACCCGGCGAGGCCGGATTTGAAGAAATTCCCATCGGCGAGGAGCAGCAGGTCGGACCGTACACAGTCGCAGCTGTTTACTTCCAGGCCGTCGATATGTATCCTGTCGGCAAGAACCCGTCCAAAGAGGACTCGGACATGCACCTTGAGGCCGACATTCACCTCAAGCCGGAAGCAGCAGTTGCTTACGGATTCGGCAACGGCGAAAATATTTGGCCGGCTTATCTCACGGTTAAGTACACTGTCGCGAAGGTCGACGGCACTGTCATGATGGAAGGCAGTTTCATGCCCATGAACGCAGACGACGGTCCGCACTACGGCGCGAACATCAAGAAAGGTCTTCCGGTCGGCGTATATAAGTTAACGTTTACGATTGAGCCTCCGACTGATTATTTATTGCACACTGACCCCGAGACCGGCGTTCCGGCAAAAGAGGGCGCAAAAGACTTCTTCCAGACTCACAAAGTTACTTTTGACTGGAACTATACAGCAGAGCAGCTCCAGAACGAGTAATTTAATTTAGATTTTTAAATTAAAATTTTTGCCGCTTTAGTAATTTTTACTGGAGCGGCTTTTGTTTTAGTTGTAAAAAATTTGTTTGACGTTTAAAATATCTTGAGATATAAAATTCAGATCGGGGGTTTATGAGATTTTAAAATATATTGTTGCAGTCACGGCGCATTTAACTTCGTTCGCTGTGCTGCTTGGAATTTTATTTAGTTTCGCTGATGCTCAGACTGTAAGTTTTGATAAGTCTAAAAAATTTATCTGGTACGGATTATTCGCCGGAGTGCTCGCGGGATTTGCTTTATTTTTTATCAGACTAAGCGATCCCAAAGGCATGAATTTAATTTTAATCGCGTTTAATCGCCGGTTAATTATTTTTATTGCGGCTAATGCGATTTTGGCGTTAAGCTTCGCGTTAATATTAAGCTTTAATAAATTTAATAAAAATTTAAATTTTATTATGAGCTTAATTTTTGCGGCTTTAATTTTCACAGGTTTAACATATTTAACGCCGCCGTTAATTCAATTCACTCAAGAATTTGTATATTTCGGAGAAGCCGGCATAAGCACTAATTCGTTATTGCGTGCTTTAGGCTACGCGCTTGGCCTTGGGGTCTGCTTGCTGTTAGTCTTGAGCGCGTTTAAAGTTCACGAGGCTTTGAGTATTAAAGCTAAATTTTTATTTTTAGCTTGCTCGCTGTTAATATTTGTAATAGAGTTCGGAGCAAAAGCTGTATTAGCTTTAAGAAATTTGCGGCTTATTCCAAGAAATGATTTAGAATTTTTTATCAGGTTAATGTGGAGCCAGCGCGGCCAGTATCCCGACACGTTTATTTATTTGCAGTTAATCTTAGCTTTAATAATGCTTGCGTATGTGATATTAACGCATAGAAAGCCCGAGGGCGAGTTTGCAAATAAAGCTTTATTGCGCAAAGAGAAGGCGAGATTAAGAAATTATAGACGCTGGTCATGGAGTTTATTTGCCTGGGAAATTGCGGCAGTGTTTATATTAATAGTTCTGCATTATTACGACACGCGGCCTCCGGCAGAAGTTCAGCCCGAGCCTTACGAGTTAAATAATAATATTATCACTATAGATTTAGCGCAGGTCTCGGACGGGCATCTGCATAAATTCTCGTATGTCACGCCTAATAAATATGACGTGAGATTTTTAGTTGTGAAGAAACCCGCCGGCACTGCTTACGGGTTAGGCCTTGACGCCTGCGACATCTGCGGACCGGCGGGATATTACGAGCGGGGCAATGACGAAGTTGTATGCAGACGCTGCGATGTCGTAATGAATAAAAATACTATAGGCTTTAAGGGCGGATGCAACCCCGTGCCGTTCGAGTACGAGATTAAAAATTCAAAAATTTATATTGACACTCAAGAGCTAATTAAACATGAATTGAGGTTTAGATAAAATGTTTTGGCGAATGATTTTGCGGACGCTTGTGCGTCAGAGGAGCAAATTATTAATGATCGCGTTCACAGTGATACTCGGCGTGTCGCTCTCGACGGCGATGATGAACGTGATGCTTGGAGTCGGCGACAAAGTTAATCGAGAATTAAAAGTTTACGGTGCTAATATCACAGTGCGTCATAAAGATGCGGCGTTAATGAATGACTTGTACGGCCTGAGCGAAGGGCTTGGCGTGAACGATAAATTTTTACTTGAAGAAGATGTTTTGAAGTTAAAGAGCATATTCTGGGGATTTAATATTTTGGACTTTGCGCCGATGCTTGACGGCAGAGTTAGAGTGATTAAGAACCACAAGATAATTAACGACGTGCAGCTCGTAGGGACTTGGACGGAGAAGCACGCGCAGCTGCCGACCGGCGAAGTTTTAGACACGGGATTAAAAGCTCTGCGCAGTTGGTGGAACTCCGACTTAAAGGGCGAGTGGCTGAGTGAAAACGACGATGACTGCGTCATGCTTGGAAGTCTGTTCGCATTTCAGAATGAGCTCAAAGTCGGCGACGAGCTGAAGTTATTAAATAATGGCCGGGAGAAAGTTGTAATAGTGAAAGGAATTTACAACGACGGCGGCCAAGCTGACAATCAAATTTTATGCACGCTTAAGACAGCGCAGGAATTATTAAATTTAAATAATAAAGTCTCGCTAATAGAAGTCTCTGCTCTTACAACGCCGGATAATGACTTAGCCCGCAAGGCAGCTCAAGACCCGAAAAGTTTAAGTCCGGACGAGTATGAGACTTGGTACTGCACTGCTTACGTCAGCGCGATTTGTCATCAAATTCAAGAAGTAGTTCGCGACGGAGTGGCCAAGCCCATGCGTCAGGTTGCTGAGTCCGAAGGGACGATTTTAAATAAAACTACTTTATTAATGATATTGATTACGATTTTAAGTTCGATAGGCTCGGCTCTCGCGATTTCAAATTTAATTACGGCAAGTGTGATAGAGCGCAGCCAGGAGCTTGGATTATTAAAGGCACTCGGCGCGTACAACTGGCAAATTTCCCTGTTAGTGCTTGCTGAAGTTATGCTGACGGGTTTATGCGGCGGAGTGCTTGGATATTTTTTAGGCATCGGCTTTGCGCAGATAATCGGCCAGACGGTCTTCGGCTCTTATATTGAAATTGCCCGAATGGTGATTTTAATTGTCGCGTTAATTTTATTTTTGGTCACGCTCGTCGGCAGCATTCCGGCGATACGCTACTTAATGGCATTGAAGCCGACGGAAGTTCTGCACGGGAAATAAAATAAGCACCCCTCACAAGGGAGGCTTGCTTGGTTATTAAAACTATACAGCAGTGTTAACTATAAAGGAAGAGAATTTTTGAAAATGGAAGATATTAATATTAATAATAATAGAAGAAGATTAGGCAGCCGACGCAGGATGTATTTAAAAATGGTGTCGAGTTCTTTAATTAGGCGAGCGTCGAGATTGATTATAGCTGTATTGGCTATAGCGATCGGCGCGACGATCTTGTCGGGTCTTGTCACGATTTATTATGATATTCCAAGGCAGCTTGGCCGCGAGTTCAGATCGTACGGAGCTAATTTAATTATCTTGCCTCGGGGCGACGCGAAGTTAACTCGTGAGAATTTAAATTTAATTAAAGAAATTATCGGCGAGAATAAAATTGTGGGCATTGCGCCGTATAGATATCAAACTGTTAAAATTAACGAGCAGCCTTATATAATAGCCGG
>JAFSNU010000046.1 GCA_017447325.1 Synergistaceae bacterium
CAGCTTGAAAAATAAGAAGTCTAATAACACAAATTTTGCGGTGTTAGTCACGAAGAATTTCACTCAGCCGTTTAATGATCCGATAGGCTACGCGACGCACATAGCTAAACTTGCTAATATGCTTGCCGGCGGCGGAATATTAGTGCAGCGTCTTGCGGACTTGAGAGCCGGACGCCGGTCTAACGCTGCGAGAATTTCGCGCGGAATGGTGACGCCGACTTTAGCAGCCGAGGCCGGAGACTTGAGTTTAGTTCTGCCGCATAGATATGTAATAGATATTATAGAATTTCTTGACGCGCTGAACGAAATACTGCCGGGCGTAAATCACGGAGATACACTTTTATATGGCGTTGAGATAAAATTATACTCGCTGAGGCTTGAGCTGCAAAATAATTTAGCTGTTCCCAGTATTAAGAATTTATACATGGCCGGCGACGGCGCAGGAGTGAGCAGAGGAATTATACAGGCGGCGGCGAGCGGAGTTGTCGCGGCTCGGGCTATGGCTGGTGATGCTTAAATGCTTGAATGGCATTTAAGAGGAGTGAGCAGAGGAATTATACAGGCGGCGGCCAGCGGATAGCTTTTAGCTCTGCGAGGCTTGGCGGCGCGGGCTATGGCGAACGAGTGATTTATTCTTGCGCATGTTAATAAATGGGTTCAGGATCCAAGAACCTGGCGGGGTTAAGGGGTGGAATCCCTTACAGGGTTATTAGGGACGGAGTTCCTAATAGCTAAAATAGCTAAATTATTAATAAAGGAGCTTATATAATATGAAGAAAGTAGTATTAATTTTAGTTGTAATTGCGGCGGCGGCCGGAGCGTTTTACTTCGTGAAGTGCCGTAACGTGTCGTACAAGGACGGAGTATATGAGGCGTCGCATGTTGGAAATTTCGGCGAGACGAAAGTTAAGATCACGCTGAAGGACAACAAGATTATAGCCTGTGATTTAACTATGTTCGACAAACAGGGCAGAGTGAAAGACGAGAATTACGGCAAGGATCATGGCGAGAAAGGGCGTTTGCTCGGTCAAGTCATAGCGCGCGCGTCGAAGGAGTATCCGGAGATGTTAATCAAGGCCGGAAGCGTTGAGGAGTTTAATAAACTTGATGCGATTTCAGGAGCGACAGTGACGTTTAAGGAGTTCGCGCTCACGGCTCAGGAAGCTTTAGATAAAGCAAAATAATATTAATTAGGAGAGGTAATTTAAAATGGAGATGAAAGCTCCAAGAGGAGTACGTGATATTCTGCCGGAAGAATCTTGGAAATGGAATTATGTAATTAACACGGCGGCCAAAGTCATGGCTGACTATGGCTTTGCTGAAGTGCATCTGCCGATATTCGAGCATACTGAATTATTTTCGCGCGGCGTCGGCGAGACGACTGATATAGTTGAAAAGGAGATGTACACGTTTGAAGATCGCGGAGGCCGGAGCATTACTCTAAGACCTGAAGCGACGGCAGGAATGGTGCGGGCGGTTCTTGAAAATAATTTGTGCGCTCAGAATGCTGACGCTAAATTATGGTGCTGGGGGCCTATGTTCAGACATGAAAGGCCGCAGAAAGGACGTTACAGACAGTTCTATCAAGTTGACTGCGAGCATCTGGGCTGCGCCGGAGCTGCAAATGACGTTGAGATTATAGATTTAGCCGCTGAAATATTTAGACGTTTAGGCTTGAAAAATTTGGAAGCTGTAATAAATTCTGTCGGGTGTCCCAAATGCCGGCCTGTTTATCGCGAGGCGTTGATAAATTATTTTAATAATTATAAAGATAAATTATGCGAAACGTGTTTAGACAGGCTTGATAGAAATCCGTTAAGAATTTTGGACTGCAAGCAGCCTGAATGCGGAAGGATTGCCGACGGCGCGCCTGATATTTATGACTCGTTATGCGAAGAGTGCCGCGAGCATTTTGAAGAAGTAAAGCGCGGGCTCGAGCGTCTGGGAATTGCTTATAAAATTAATAAGCGATTAGTTAGAGGCCTTGATTATTACACTAAGACGGCGTTTGAAATTTTGTCTGGCGACTTGGGAGCTCAGAACGCAGTCTGCGGCGGCGGACGCTATGATAATTTGTCTGAATCGATAGGCGGGCCGCACTTGCCGAGCGTCGGATTCGCTTGCGGCGTTGACAGAATTATTTTAGTCATGGAACAGCAGGGCTTGAGCTTTGGAGCAAAGCCCGGGGCGAAAGTTTATGTAGCTGCCCTTGACGCAAGTTCGAGAGGCGAGGCTCAGGTCTTAACGCATAAGTTAAGAAGCGCGGGAATTGCTGCTCAGTGCGACAATGAGAACAGGAGTTTTAAATCGCAGCTTAAAGCCGCAAGTTTAAGCAATGTAAAATTTGCCTGCATACTCGGCCCTGACGAAATTAAAAATAATATAGTCACGTTAAAGAACATGGCTGAAGGCTCGCAGATCTCGTTAAATAATGACGAGCTGGTAGAGTATATTAGAAATAATTTAGAATAAAGTTTTAGTGAATGCTTTAATGCACGCATTGGCTGGCTCGCGCAGATCAGCTCCGTCGAGCCAGTTTTTATTTAAATAATTTGAAAAATAGCTCTCGTGTTTATTAATTTTAAATTTGTCTGAATAATTTTTAATTTTGCACTCGCATGCTTGCGGACAGTCAAGCTTAATAATTACGGAGAAATATTGATTTTGCTTTAAAATTATTTGATTTAAATTTTGTAAATTTAATTTAATAGTGTGATAGCCGGAGAATTTTATTTTGCCCTGAGATTTATATAATAATTTGCCGTTTGTGACTGGATCGCTCGGCTCGTTAAAGTTTAAGTCATAAATATAAATCTCGTAATTTGCATTATCGCGAGTTGTATAAAACGCTATGTCTTGCAAAATCTCTCGGCGCGTTTGAACTTGAAAGATATTAGCGGCGTAATTAAATTTTAAATTCTTGCACCAGCCTAAATTATCATGGCCGTAATGCTTTAAAAGTTTATCGGGCTTGCTTGTGATGAAAGCCGAGCCGCCGCGTAAATATTGTTCGTAAGAGATCCAGAAATAACCGCCGGACTCGTGCGCATTATAATTTTGTTTGTTGCTTGCGTTAGAGTTTAAAGTTTGTTTTAAATTTGAGTTTGAGCTTGTAACTCCCCAGCCAGAGCCCCAGCTGTTCTGAGCGAGCCATGCGCCGTTACGCTTAGGCCTCGGCAAAAAGTTATCGCGGGAAAAATTATCGTCCCAGCCTATTAAAATCACGTCGTGAGTTGTGCGTCTGCCTTGAGAGTTATTGAAGTAAGTATAGAAATTATTTATAGCTTTATATTTATTAAAATCGCTGTAGAAGCTCGCTAAAATTGCTCCGTGAGTTTTGATTAAATATTTTTTGATATTATTATCTGACGGCTCTTGTGAGAGCGACAGGCCGAGAACGTCCGTAACTCGCAAAATATTTTTGAATTTTAAATTATTAAAATTATTAAGAGCCTGCATCGAATAGGGCGCGTCATGTTCGGAGACAGGGCCGTTAAGGCGTGACAAAATTGCCGTGCTGATGAACGCATTGCCCTGTGCGCCTAATACTCCGCCTGATTTATCGAACGGCGTAAAATTTTCATGCGCTAAATAGGCCAAGTGCATTGCTGAAAGATTTATATTATTTATGAAATTAAATTTTTGCGTTAGATAATTAGACTCGCACGCACTGAGAGACGCGAAAGCCCAGCAAGGCCCGGGCATGTTCTGAAATTTCGGAGCTGTGACGCGCTGATAATCACGCAAGTCAAATTTATCAGGCTCAAGACTATGAGCTTTAAATGCAAAAATATTTATAATAATTATTATTAAAATTAATTTGAGCTTCATGCTTTTATTATAATTAAAAAATTTTGCAGGATTTACTGAATTAAAAATCAGTTATATTGTATAATGATTTTAATCTCACTTTCGTTTATATTAAATTTTTGTTGAAAAAGCTTTATATATTTTTGAAATTTCGGTTATAGCTTTAAATAAATTAAATTTAAATTTTTAAAATTTTAAAATTAAGGAGGAATTTTTTTGAGCAGGCCTCAAAAAAATAATCAGGATTTTGATAGATATTTGCCGGAGCAGCGGGAATTTTTAAAGTCGATTAACGAGGACAGAGCGAGAAGGGCGAAGTTCAGCTGGGGCTTCTGCGTTGTGATATGCCTTGCCATAGGCCTTGCGTCGTTCTTGATGTTCTCGGCGTGGGGAAGATTTTCAGGCACGGCTTGGGCTGGAGCGGGTCGGCGCGGAGTGATTGAAGTCGTTGACGAGGGATTTACAACTGTCGAAGTAACTGACACGAAGCGCGAGGCCTTGCTTGCTAATAATAATTTAAATAATAATTTAAAGCCGGAGCCGGTTGTTGAAGATAAGAAAATTATTGAAGTTGAAGTAAAGAAACTTAACGAGGCCAAGCCTGAAGTTAAAAAGCCGGAAGTTAAAGCACCGCAGAATAAAATCGAAGAAGTAAAGCCGGAAGTTAAAGAAATTAAAAAGCCGGAAATTAAAACGCCTCAAAATAAAATTGAAGAAGTAAAGCCGGAAGCTAAAAATAAAAATACTTTCCCGAATTTATATGCTGAAGTGCCGGAGGTCTCGGACTTGGAAGCTTTAAGGGACGTTGAGGACTTTGGGGCTATGCCTAAGTTTATTGCAGGCTCTGAGTATGAAAGCATAGTTTTAAATATTCACGAGGACGGAACGAAAGTGCCGGAGCTTGCGCCGGAAGAGCTGGCCGAGCTTGAAGATATAGAACATGACGAGAAATTAAATTTAAAGGCTGATAATAAAGCTAAAGAAAATTTAAAAGATGCAAAGGCTGAAGTTAAGAAGCCGGAAATTAATAAAGATGATATAAAGCTCGAGGAAGTCGGCGCGGCATGGCGCGAGCATATAGTTAAAAGCGGCGAGACTTTGTCCGATATTGCGCTCGCTCACGGCGGCGTGACTGCTCAGGATATTTTACGGGCTAACGGCTTGAAGGACGCTAATAGACTTTCAGCAAATCAGATTTTGTTAATTCCGAATGATCATTCGAAAGTTGAAGATACTTATGATGAAGTCAAGACGCGTCAGATGAGAATTTTAGCGTCGCGCGAGAAGCCGAAGCCTTTAAAAATTGCCGCGTATGTTGTAGCTCAGGGCGATAGCTTATGGTCCATATCTAACTCTCAGGGAATAGAGCTTGATACTTTAATCGGCAGCAACTCGTTTAAGAGCTCGGCGAAGTTAAAGCCCGGCATTACGATAAGAATTCCCAATCAGGACGGAATTTTTTACACTCTTGCGAACGGCGACAAGATCGAAAAAGTCTGCAAGCTTTACGGAGTAGATTTAAATAAATTAAAGCAGGTTAATCCGACTGTTGACGTAGTGTCTTTAAAGCCCGGCGACGAAATATTTTTACCGGGCGCGAAGTTGAGCGCAGTTAAAACCGCGGGTAATAATAAAGAAAATAAAAATAATAACAAGCCGTCGCGTATAGTTGTGCTTAAAGATAGTGCGCCGAGTTCGCACAAGTCTTACAGATGGCCGGTCATGGGACGCATTAACAGCCCGTTCGGCTGGCGTCAGCATCCGATTACGAAACGCGCGAACTTCCATACCGGAATTGATATTAAAGCAGATCGCGGCACTGTGATTAGAAGCGCAGGCAGCGGCAAAGTTGTTTACTCGGGCTGGATGGGCGGCTACGGCAAAGTGTTAGTAATTGAACATAATAATGGCCAGTCAACTTTATATGCTCATTGCAGTACGCTGTTAGTTAAACAAGGCGAGAGCGTGTCGCAGAGCGAAAATGTTGCTCGAGTAGGAACGACCGGACAGTCAACGGGTCCGCATCTTCACTTTGAAGTCCGCGTCTCTAACAGCCCCGTTAATCCGTTAAAATATTTAAAGTAATTTAAATTATTTGAGATAAAATATAGAGGTCAGAAAATTTTTAACACTTTCTGGCCTCTTTTATTGTAAAAAATTTTGAAAGTAAAAATAATTCAGGAGGACTTGAATTTTAGAATGGCGAAATATGTATTTATCACCGGCGGAGTTGTATCGTCACTTGGAAAGGGAATCACGGCCGGCTCGGTCGGAACTTTGTTAAAGAAGCGCGGTTTTAAAATTTCAAATTTGAAAGTTGATCCGTATTTGAACGTTGACGCGGGGACGATGAACCCGTTCCAGCACGGCGAAGTTTTTGTAACGGACGACGGCGCGGAGACTGATTTAGATTTAGGACATTACGAGCGTTTTATCGACGAGACTTTAAGCGAAAAAAATTCTATTACGACCGGCAAAATTTATTCAAGCGTTATAGCGAAAGAGCGGCGCGGCGATTATCTCGGCGGGACTGTGCAGGTCATCCCGCATATCACGAATAATATTCAGGAAAGATTAATCGAGGCCGGAAAAGATTTAGATATTTTAATAGTAGAGATAGGCGGCACAGTCGGCGACATAGAGGGGCAGCCGTTCTTAGAGGCGATAAGGCAGATGGCTAATCGAGTAGGCCGCGAGAACGTTGTATATTGTCACGTGACATTAGTGCCGTGGCTCGAGGCGGCTAAAGAGTTAAAGACGAAGCCGACGCAGCACAGCGTGCAGGAGCTAAGACGTATTGGAATATTGCCGAATATTTTAGTTTGCAGGACGAGCCGGCCAATGGAAGACGACATGAAGCACAAGATTGCTTTATTTTGCACTGTGCCGTCTGAAGCTGTAATAGAAGTTAAAGACGAGGCGACGATTTACAACGTGCCGATTAGTTTGCATAAACAGGGCCTTGATGATTTAATTTTAAAATATTTAGGGCTTGAGTATAAAAATAATCAGCCGGACTTGAGCGACTGGGAGCGGGTAGTTGACAGATATATTAATCCGCCCGCGACTGTCAAGATTGCTTTGGTCGGAAAATATGTTCAGCATAAGGACGCATATTTGAGCGTTGTCGAAGCTCTGCATCACGCGGGAATTTATCATAACGTTAAAATAGACGTTGTGTCTGTAGAGTCTGAAGATTTAGAGAGCGGCGACGTTGCGGAGAAATTAAAATTTGCCGACGGAATTTTAATCCCGGGCGGCTTTGGAACTCGCGGCATTGAGGGAATGCTTAACGCGATTAAATACGCGAGAGAGAGCGGAACGCCGATATTCGGAATTTGTTTAGGAATGCAGATGATGGTCGTCGAGTACGCAAGAAACGTCGCAAAATTGCATGACGCTCATAGTATAGAGATGAATCCGGCGACGCTTCATCCTGTTATACACTTAATGAGCGAGCAGGAGCATATTGATAATCTCGGCGGAACGATGAGGCTCGGCGCGTACCCGTGCGACTTGATGCCAAATTCTAGAACTGCAAAAGAGTACGGAACTTTAAAGATCAGCGAGCGTCACAGGCATAGATACGAATTTAACAACGAGTATCGCGGGAGATTAGAGCAGGCGGGATTAAAAATTGCGGGCGTCTGCACTGAAAGAAATTTAGTCGAGATAGTCGAGCTTGAAAATCATCCGTGGTTCACAGGCTGCCAGTTCCACTGCGAATTAAAGTCAAGGCCTGTTAGACCTCATCCGCTGTTTGCGGGATTTATCGGCGCGGCTGTTGCAAAGAAAAAATAATTTAAAAATAATTTATAGTAAAATCACTTTAAAATTAGTCTTTCCTGTAAG
>JAFSNU010000394.1 GCA_017447325.1 Synergistaceae bacterium
GAAATGCTTAATGACGTTATCGATAAAAATCATTATCCAATTCCTGAAGTTACGGAGGCCGTGAACTTGACGCGCAAAATCGGACTGGGCGTAATGGGCTGGGCTGACATGCTCTGCAAGCTCGGGATTAAATACGGCAGTCCGGAGTCATTAAAGCTCGCTGAAAAAGTCATGAGCTTTATTCAGAAAGTCGGACATAAGCAATCAGCTGGGCGTAATGCTTGCGTGACTTGCATTGCTCCGACTGGAACAATAAGCCTAATAGCAGGATGCAGCTCAGGCGTTGAGCCGCATTTTGCTTTAGAGTATGACCGCATTGCGTTTGATAAAGAAAATCGCACGATTTTACATTATGTCAATGAAGATTATGAAGAAGCAATCGTTAATCACGACGAGCGGCTTGATAATAATGTGTTTGTTACGGCTCATGAGATAAATTATTTGGAGCATATTGACATGCAGGCGGCGTTTCAAAAATACGTTGATTTAGCTGTGAGTAAGACAATTAATTTGCCGAACGAGGCAACTAAACAGGACGTTGAACGCGCGTATTTATATGCTTGGATAAAAAATTGCAAGGGTATCACTGTTTACCGCGACGGTTCTCGTGATACGCAAGTTTTAATCGCCGGTGAGGAATGTCCCGAATGCGGAGCTAAAGCCGTGATATACGAGAGCGGCTGCAAGAAGTGTACACAATGCGGATGGTCGCCGTGCAGCGTTTAAGCAAGAAGAGAGGGGAGTTTTTTGGCGTATGAAGCAGTGCCTGAAAATTTAATTATCGAGCAGTTTGCTGAATTTTTATACAGCGCAGAGTTCGGCGCGCTCGCTCCCGCCGAAAATATAAATTTAGTTCTTGATAAAAAGACGCGCTATAAAACTCAAGGCGACAAGGGCAGCAAGACGAGCGGTATTTACATGATACACTCCGACGGCTGCCCCGCCGGTTATGCGATTAATTATAAAATCAGCGGCGAGGCTTTTAACTGGCGTTTCGATTTTGAGAAATTAAAGGGCGATAAGAAATATAATAAATTTTATGATATTTCACAAACGCCGGAATTTAAAGCCGAAGCCGAACGCGTAAAAAGAGAGCATGAGGCGCGCGAAGCTAAAGAAAAGGCCGAAGCGTTAGATAAAGCTAAAAAGGAATTTGCAAGCGCAGTAAAATTAATTAATCCTGAACTTGAATATTTAAAGCGCAAGAAAGTCAAAATTTTCGGCGAGCTGAAGAGCGATGCTAAAGGCAATATAATTTTGCCGCTGAAAAATATTAAGGGCGAGTTTATGAGCTTACAGCGCATAGCTCCGGACGGCGGAAAGTTATTTGCAACTGACGCTGTCACGGCCGGCGCATTCTTTAATATTGATTTAGATAAAGCTAAAAATAATTTGGACAAGCCGATTTTAATCTGCGAGGGCTATGCAACCGGCGCGACGCTGTACGAGCTGACCGGCTGCCCTGTAGTCTGCGCTATGAACTGTTATAATCTCGCAAGAGTAAGCGAGGCTATACGCAAGAAATTTAAAAGCCATAAGATTATTATCATGGCCGATAACGACGCTAAAACTAAAAGCGAGCGGGGCTTTAACCCAGGCATTGATCACGCACAAGAGGCTAATAAAAAATTTAAGCTTGACGGCGTGTTTTATCCGGAGTTCAGCGTGTTTTCAGCGGCGGCGGGCAAGTCCGACTGGAATGATTATTACTGCGAGTTCGGAGAGCAAAAGGCGCGGGCTATTCTCGACAAGTCCATTAAATACGCTTGCATGACACCGCAAGAGAAAGAGCGCCGCGACAGAATTATTAAAATTGAAAATCAAAGCCCGATTATAAACGCTGCTGATTTATTAAAGAAAGAATTTCCGCCGATTAAATGGGCTGTCCCGGGCATAATTCCGACGGGCTTGACTATGCTCAGCGGCAATCCTAAAGCGGGCAAAAGTTTAATGGCGTTACATTTTGCTTTAGCTATAGCTTTCGGCGGTTATGCTTTAGGAAGTATAAAATGCGAGCAGGGGCGCGTGCTGTATTTAGCTCTTGAAGATACTGAACAGCGTCTGCAAAGAAGATTAAGACAGAGTTTATTTAACTTGACGGACACGCGCTCACTTACAAATTTAGATTTAAAAATTGAACTGCCAAGGCAAAATGACGGCGGTATTGAATATATCGATAATTATTTACAAGAGCATCAAGACACGCGTCTTGTTATAGTCGATACGTTTCAAAAATTCCGTAAGCAGCTTTCAAGTAAGGGCAATGTTTATTCGGAAGACTACGACGCGGCGGCTGATATTAAAAAACTTGGCGATACGCACTCTGTAGGAATTTTAAATATACATCACCTGCGCAAAGCTCCTGACACGACAGACCCGTTTAATGAGATGTCCGGCTCAAACGGACTTGCGGGCGCGGCTGATACTAATATAATTTGGAAACGTCAGCGGTTAAGCTCGACAGGCACGCTCGAATGGTCAGGCCGCGATATCGAAGAAAAGAAATATAATGTTAAATGCGAAAATTTAAACGGCGCATTTAATTGGATTTTAGGCGACGAAGTCACGGAAGACAGCATGGGGGCAAATAATTTATCGCAGGACAAGCAGGATATTATTAATTATTTACAAGATAATCCCGGCAAGTCACCGAAAGAAATTGC
>JAFSNU010000395.1 GCA_017447325.1 Synergistaceae bacterium
CTTGACAAAATTATTTTCAAAATTTTTCACGAGACTCAACAAAATTATTTTCAAAATTTTTCGCGAGGCTTAACAAAATTATTTTCAAAATTTTTCACGAGGCTCAACAAAATTAAATTCAAAATTTTTCGCAAGGCTCAACAAAATTATTTTCAAAATTTTTCACGAGGCTCAACAAAATTAAATTCAAAATTTTTCGCAAGGCTCGGCAAAATTAAATTCAAAATTTTTCGCAAGGCTCGGCAAAATTATTTTCAAAAAATTTTCGCAATTAAACAAAAACGCCGGAGACTTATTTAATCCCCGGCGCTGCTATTAAATTAAATTATTAACTAACTATAACTATAATTATCTAATGCGCATATCAGGCTGGGCGCGTCCCGTGAACCTCACATTAGGATCGTACATCGCCGCCGCGCTGATAACCGGCACTGCGAAGCTGCCCTTGCTCACTGCCCGGACTTTAAAGCCGTAAGTCCTTTCGCCGTTCAGCCTGTCGAAGAATAATACAATTCTGTCGTCGCGGATGTCGCTCACAACGCCGTAAGAATTATTATTATTATCGTTTAAACTCACGTCGTCGCCGATTCTGGGGTTCTCGATCTCAAGTCCCGCCGGTAACATGCAAGTCACTGCTAAGTCATTCACCGGCAGCGTCGGACTGACCGTGATTAAGACGTTCATGCGCGTGCCCTGCTTTATAGGCTTGCTAATGTCTATAACATTATTCTTCTCGTCAAGCCAGATCTGCTCAACGCTAAGGCCTTTGCGCTCATGCTTGGGCTGATGAAGCGGCATTCCCGAGATGCTCCAGGCGTAATAACCGCGTCCCTTGCCTGAGACGTCAAGTCTTAAATTATCGTTCTTGATATTTGTAACGTCAACATTAGCCGCCTTGCCCGACTTGAAGTCCGAGAGTTTGCGCATAGAATTTAAATCGATTAACCTCGCGTTTAAATTATTCTTGCCGCCGCCGCTCAGTAAATTATAGCGAGCCAGAGCTATTAACGCCGCCGCGTTGTCTTGAGTTCCGTAATATGATCCCTTGCCTGACATGTCCGCAAGTTTCACGGCAAGCTCCGTAGCTTCGCGGGCCTGCGCGTCCGTCTCAAGCCATAAATTTAATAATATCGCCGTGTTTCGAACTTGTGACTCGTAAGTGCCGCCGTGCGTCTTGGAATTCTCAACTCTCACGCTGCGCAGTGCGTCCGGCCTGCCGTCAATTAAAGCCTGAGCTCCGGCAAGATAAATAAGTCCGCTTGGCCGCATCATGGCTTTATTCTCGTTCAAGTACTGAATCCAGCCGAGCGGCTTTTCACCGTAAAGCGCAAGCACATAAACGCCGTAAGCTTTAGCCGTGAAGTCATCGCGTATAAGCTCGTCATTATCATAATTAACTTGTGATGCTAAATAATTTCTCAGCCAGTTTAACACGCCGTTTAACATGTCTTCCGGATAATTAATTCCTGCGTCTCGCGCCTCGATTAAGAAATGCGCCGCATAAACGCTCGCCCAGTTATTGCCAATCTGAACGCCCGGCCACATAGCAAACGAGCCGTCATAAAGCTGCAAAGCCTGAATGCGTGACAACGCGCTCTGAGTTTTAAAGCTCACTGCGTCGGCATTAACTAATTCAGGATCGATCTCGCTGATTGCATCCGGCAAAATCAGGAACGGCCACGCGCTTGATATAGTCTGCTCCAAGCATCCATACGGATAATTTAATAAGTAATTCGCGGCTTTAGTAACGTCAACAGCCGGAGTGTCCGCAAGCGTTATCTGACCGTTAAAGTCTCCGACAAACTCGCTGACCGGAACAGTAATATTATTATCCGCGCCCTCTTCGAATACTCCCAAGCCGGATAAAGTTATATTCGGCCACGGAGTCCTTAACGGCAGCTCGATCTCCTGCTCAAAACTTTTATCTTTGCCGTCCTCGTTCCATGACGTGATGACTTTAAACACGCTCAAATTTTCATCGCGCACTGCGTTCACGTCAACGTCCCATTTAGCCGACCCTCCGGACTTAACATAAAGCAAATTGCTGTCTTTATCAACTTTCAGACCGCCTTTGGTCTCAAGCTTGATATTAACGTCTTGATCTTGCTCTGAGTTATTAAATATAGTAATCGGCGCAGTGAATTTATCGCCCGGGGCTGCGAACCTCGGCATGCTTACTTCAGCAACTATGCTGCGGGCAATTTGAACCTGCTGCTCAGCCTTGCCGAATTTATTATCAGCCGCCGCAACTATAAATAATCTTCCGCGTCCCGCAAATTCAGGCAAATCAAGATGAGTTTTAATCACGCCGTTATTATCAGCTTTTAAATTACCGTTAAA
>JAFSNU010000396.1 GCA_017447325.1 Synergistaceae bacterium
CAGCAACTACCGCAACAAACGGAGCAAGCCAGGTATACTCTTTCTTTAAGAAGGCCATAGCTCCCAAGTGAATAGTGTCCGTAAGCTTCTTGACACGCTCGTTAGTGATAGGAGCCTGCACAAGCTTTTGGAAGACCATCCAAGCGTAAATGCCAGCGACTAAGCCGGCCGCTCCGGTAACCAGAACTAAAAAAATCCACACAGCAAAAACCTCCAGTGAAAAATTAAATTAATTTAATTTAAAACTAAAACTAAACTTGATTATAATATATTTAACTTTATTTTCCAACGCAAAACCGGCTGAAAATAGAGTTCAATAAAACTTCGCTGCTCTCGATCCCAAGCACGCGCTCGAGACTTAATCTCGCGGAATTTAATAAATCGGCAATTATAACTTCGCCTGCATTAATCACAACTGCCTCTTTAATCTCAGCTAAATTATTTTCGCAGGACTTTAATTCCTCAAGCTGCTTTGACGATACATTAAGCCCTGAATTTAAACTTCCGTCCTTAACTATTAAATTTATAATTAAATTTTTAAGTTTATCAAGATTATAGCCGGTCTTGGCCGAGATATTTATAATTCTTAAATCTTTATTTAAATTTAAATTTAAAACTTTAGGCTCTAAATCAGATTTGTTTAAAACTATCACGCAATTATCTAAATTTAAATCCAAAAATTTTTGCAAGTATAAAAGATCTTGAGCGTCAGGCTCTTTGCTCGCGTCCATGAGCCATAATTTTACATCTGCATTATTTAAAGCTTCACGCGCTAAATTAATTCCGTCGGCCTCGATTATATTATCAGTCTCGCGAAGTCCCGCCGTGTCGATAAGCCTGACATAAACTCCGTCTATTATAATAGCTTCCTCTATAATATCGCGCGTTGTGCCTGGAATATCAGTCACGATTGCACGCCTTTTATTTAATAAAGCATTTAATAACGACGACTTGCCGACGTTAGGCCGTCCTGCTATGACAACGCCCGCGCCCTCCCGCAATAAAAATCCCGTCTTGCAGTCCGCAATTAAATTATTTAAATTTAAAATTATTTTATTAACTTGCTCTAATAATTCAAAATTATTAATTAACGGTTCTTCGCCCTCTGGAAAGTCAAGACCTATCTCGATGCTGCCCTGAATATTCAAAATCTCATCGCGAATTTCAAGAATTTTATTTGACAATTCGCCGGATAAAACACGCGCTGCTGACTTTAACGCCTCTTCGCTCCGAGCCTTAATTATGCCTAACACGCTCTCAGCCTGCGACAAGTCGATTTTATTATTTAAAAATGCGCGCTTCGTAAATTCGCCGGGTTCTGCAAGCCTCGCTCCGTGCTTTAATAATTCTTCTAAACATAATTTAGCTATTAAGCTTCCGCCGTGAGTATGCAGCTCGACCATGTCCTCGCCTGTAAAGCTTGACGGCGCTTTAAAATAAACGCTCAAAACATAATCAGCCGGTGCATTATTTAAATACAAAACTGCAAGCGACATAACGCGCGGCGATTTAAATTTAAAATTATTATTTAAATTATTATTTTTAGAGCTTGATTTTAATATTTTCTCGGCGATAGAGACAGAGGCCGGGCCGGACATGCGTATAATTGCGATGCCGGCCTCGCCCTGCGCTGTAGATATTGCCGCTATAGTATCAGCATCAGCGAGCATTTAATTAAATTTAATTATTAAAATTATTTCGCGTTGCTTAACAGCCATTTCTCAGCTGCCGCCCTGCTGCCGACCTTGCCCGTTCCGACTGCGAAGTCAAGAGCTTCTAATAATTCGCCGACGTGCTTGCTCGGGCCTATATTTAACAAATTCATTATCTCGCGGCCTGTCAAATATCTTTCCGCGCCCTCCATCTGCTTTTCAACGTTGTCAAAGCGTCTTAAGACCTGCGCTAAGTTCCACCTGTTGTCTCTTAAAATCTCAAGCGTCTCTTCCGGTCTGTTCTCGGCTATAGC
>JAFSNU010000397.1 GCA_017447325.1 Synergistaceae bacterium
AGCATGAAAAAATTTTTATTAAGCTTGATGTTAGTTTTAGTTTTAAGCTCGTGCGCGTTCGCGGCCAAGCCTAAGATCACTATTTATACTTCAATGTATGAAGACGTTATTGAGGCTATGGCGAAAGTTTTAAACGCGAAATTTCCGGACTATGACATCGAATTTTTCTACGGCGGAACTGGGACGCTTCAGGCTAAAATTGCCGCCGAGCTCGACGCGAAAAAATTAGGCTGCGATATATTAATGGCCGCTGATCCGTCTTATTCGTTGGAATTAAAAGCCGCCGGGCTGCTCCACGCTTACAAGTCTAAAGAAGCTGAAAATTTAGCGCTTGAGTATGACCCGGACGGCTGCTGGTATCCCGTAAGAAATTTGAACATGATTCTTGCGTATAATTCTGAGTTATTTAAAAAGGAAGATCTGCCCAAGAGCTTTAAAGATTTTGCTTATGACGAAAGCTTAAAGGGCTTAATCTCAATGCCTAATCCGTTAACCGCCGGCACTGCGCTTGTTGCGTCTTCAGCTCTTAAAGATAAATACGGCTATGAATATTTTGATAAGTTAGGCGCGAATAAAGTTATGGTTGAGTCAGGCTCGGTAGCTTTGACGAAGCTTGAGACGGGCGAGTGTAAAGTTATTATGATCTTGGAGGAGAGCGTGTTAAAGAAGCGCGAGGAAGAGGACAGCGCACTCAGCGTTATTTATCCTGAAGACGGAGTTATCTGCGTGCCGTCGCCGATCATGACGTTTAAGGACGAGATAAGCGCACATGCCAATTCTAAAATCTGCGAAGAGCTTACGGACTGGTTTTTATCTCCTGAAGGCCAGAGCTATATAGTTAAAGGCTGGATGCACTCAGTGCTGAAAAATCCGCCGGCAGTTCCTTACGACTCGATTAATACGGCTGATATATTCAAGAGCGCAATGCCAGTCAGCTGGGAAAATTGCTTACGCGACCGCACGGAGCTTAGAACTAATTTCGAAGAGCGCGTGAAGAAATAATTTTATAATTTAAATTTAAAAATTAAAGGCTTGATATTAATTTATCAGGCCTTATTTTTATTTTATAATAAATTAAAATTTAAATTTTATTTAACGGGAGAAGTTTTATGTTTAAAGCTTTAAAGCTTAAAGAAATTAAAGAGTGTACGGTCGAAGAGGCGAACCAGTCCTTTGCGGCCAACGTCGGCTGGGTGTATCTTGACGCAGTTGTGATGAACGGGCGCATTCGCGTCTTGATCGGCCAGCCCTGTGACTAAATTTTAAAATTTTAATTTAAATTTAAAAATTATGCAAAGCAAAAATTATTTTAATTTTAAAAATATTTTAATCACGTTAATAATAATTTTTTTATTGATATTCAACGTGCTGCCGCTGTGCTATTTGATTTTTAGAGCATTTATAAACAGCGATAATGGATTTACGCTCGAGGCGTTTAAACGGATTTATTCATACGCCTTGAACTGGAACGCTTTAAAAAATACTTTGCTGACGGCAAGCCTCGCAATGATCTTTGGCTTGATGATCGCGTTTCCGTTAGCGTGGCTCGTTGGCCGTACTGATTTATATTTTAAAAAATTTTTCAGAACTTTATTCGTGATGACTTACATGACGCCGCCGTATGTCGGAGCGATGGCCTGGCTGAGATTGTTAAATCCCAGGGTCGGAATTTTAAACATGTTTTTTAAAGATTTATTTAATCTAAGTGAAGCGCCGTTTAATATTTACACGATAGGCGGGCTCGTCTGGGTCTTAACGACTTTCTATTATCCATACGCGTTTATAACTATTTCGCGGGCAATGGAGAAGATGGATCCGAGCTTGGAAGAGGCGTCAAAAATTTCCGGAGCTTCGCCTATTAAAACTATTTTGACGGTGACGCTGCCGGTGATGCTGCCGTCGGTGATAGCGGCGGGGCTGTTAGTTTTTATTGCGGCTGCGTCTTGCTACGGGATACCGTCGATAATCGGCGCGCCCGGGCAAATCGACACCGTTACGACAAGAATTATAGATTATGTTCATGTCGGCTCGCCCGAAGGCCTGACCGACGCAACAGCTCTTGCGGTTTCG
>JAFSNU010000398.1 GCA_017447325.1 Synergistaceae bacterium
GCTCGTTATATTCTGCTCATGTTTCGGCTTCGCGCTTCAGCCGTTAGCTCAAAGCAAAACCACAGCCGAACGCACGGCCTTATTATGGTCGCTGTCTCCTGTCGGCGGCGCATTAAGCGGCTATATATTTTTAGGTGAGGACATACACGCGGCGGGAGTCGCAGGCATGGCGTTAATTTTGCTCGCTATGTTATTAGCAAATTTTAAGTTTAAATTTAAATAATATTTAATTTAATAAAAATTAATTAAAAATTTTTTGAGACAACGGCAGGGCAATTTATTTTCAGTTTCTTAAAGTCTAAAGCATTTATTGCAAGCGCAAAATTAAAAATTTTAAAAATTTAAAAATGTGAGATAATGAATTTAATTTTAATTTATTATTTAATCTTAAATAAGCAAAGGGACGCAAAAATTTTTTAATATGAAATTTGGATTTTTCGAGAAATCTGAAAATAATAATGATAATAAACGCAAGAAGCGGCGGAGGAGACGGGAGCCGATAACGCCGGATGATATTCTATTCGGCGTCGTCAGGCCCAAGAAGCTCGAGGCGCGTTTGCTTGATGATGATGACAAGAGAAATAAGAATAAATTGCAAGAAAATAAAAAAATAAATAAAGCTAAAAATAATAATATTAATGAAAATAAAGATGATAAAGATAATAAAGAAAATCAGGGAAAGGCGGGACGTAAAATAGAAGACTTGAGGGAGCGGAGACTCCGGCAAAATTTACAGCAGCGCCGCGACGAACGCGCAAGACAGCAGATGCGCGAGGAAGAAGCCCGGCAGCAGCGCATTAATAATAGAAAAAATAGGCAAAAGAAGAAGAAGCGGCCAAGCATATTGAAAATAATTTTTATGACGCTGTTGCTGTTATTATTGCTCGCAGTCGGTGCGGCAAGCGCGGGCGTGGCTTGGTATATTGTAAAAATTTCTGAAGATTTGCCAAGCATGGTTGAAGTCGCAAATCCCAAGAGCAGCCTGCCGTCCATAGTCTATGACCGCAACAACGAGATTATCGCGAGATTGTTTATAGAAAATCGAACTCCGTTAGAACTTCATCAGATTTCTCCGTGGCTTGTGAAAGCAGTTTTAGCAGCTGAGGACTCGGCGTTTTACCAGCACGGAGGAATAAGAATCGGCTCTATATTACGCGCGTTATGGATTGACGTTGTAGAGGGCGGCAAGATTCAAGGCGCAAGCACTATAACGCAGCAGCTCGCGCGAAATTTATTTTTATCTCAGGAAAAGAGCGTCACGCGCAAGGCCAAGGAAATTATTATCGCTATGCGCATGGAAAAATTATTCTCGAAAGATAAATTATTGGAATTATATTTAAATACAATAAACTTCGGTCACGGCGCATGGGGAGCTGAGACGGCCGCAAGAACTTATTTTAATAAATCCGCAAAAGATTTAGATGTAGCTGAGAGCGCAATATTAGCCGGCTTAATCGCGAACCCGGGACGCTATAACCCGTTAAGCCATATTAATAACGCGAAGGCACGCCAGAATTACGTGTTAGGCCGAATGGAAGTTTTAGGCTGGATTGACTCGGCACAGCGCAAAGCAGCTTACGACGAGGAATTAAAATTTCACAGCGGCAAGAGCGCAAATCGAATTGAGGAATTTAATCGTGCGCCGTATTTTATATCGCATTTATTATTTAATGACTTATTGCCCAAATACGGCAAGGACGAAGTCTACAGCGGCGGTCTTCAAATCTATACGACTTTAGATATAAGATTGCAGGAGAAAGCCCGCGAGGCAATTCAAGGCCTGAAAAATCCCGTCATGGGAGCGTTAGTCTGCATGGAAGCTGAGACCGGAGAGATATTAGCACTGGCCGGCGGCAAAGACTTTAAAGAAAGTAAGTTTAACAGGGCAACGCAGGCATTAAGACAGCCTGGCTCAAGCTTCAAGCCGATAGTTTACGCGACTGCACTCGAGGAGGAAATTTTCCCGAGCGATCACTTTTTAGACGCGCCGATAACTTTCAAAAACCGCGGCGGCAACGGCAAGAACTGGTCGCCGAAAAATTCAAGCAACAGCTATTCAGGCGAAGTGACTTTACAGCGTGCATTGACTAATTCGTATAACACTGTAGCAGTAAGAGTTGCGGCGTATATCGGAACTGATAATATAGTTAAAATGGCGCGGAACATGGGCATCGAGACAAAATATTTGCCGAATGACTTATCTATCGCGCTGGGCTCTGCGAATTTAACGCCGTTAGAAATGGCGACGGCCTTTAACTGCTTTAATAACGGCGGCAAACGAATGCAGCCGCTCATGATTAGAGAGATTAAAGATCGCGACGGCAAAGTTATAGATCACAGAGAGCCGATAGCAACTCAGGCAATGCGTCCGGAGACTGCTTACACTCTGCGCAGCATGATGCAGGACACTGTCAGAGCAGGAACGGGCAAGCCGGCGGCAATTCCAAAATATACAGTCTTCGGCAAGACCGGAACATCCAACGACTTTATTGACGCTTGGTTCGTCGGCGGAACACCGGGCTTGACTACGGCAGTTTACGCAGGCCGCGACGACAATAAGACCATGGGACGCCGCGCGTTCGGAGGCACGATAGCCGCGCCCGTCTGGAAGAAGTTCATGACCTACGCAGTAAGCCAGCTTAACACTCCGCAGAATTTCGAGAACGCTCCGGAATGGGTTGAAGTCAACAAACTTTCGATCTGCAGGTCTTCAGGTTATATCGCGACTTCGGGCTGTCCCGCAGTGCCGTTATATTTCCCAGCGGGCAAAGCTCCGACCGCAAAATGCCCGATGCACGGAGGCAGCTATTCAGCCGCAGACGCAGACCCGAAAGGGCCGAGATTATTTTTGATTGAGCAGGACGACACGTATTTAGCGAGATTAGAGCAGCAAGCCGCTGAAGATGGCGAAGACGAGGGCTCAGCTCAGGCATCAGCTCCTCAGCCTCCGGCGCAGCAAAAGCAAGCTCCGCAGGTTAAGGCCAGCGCAATACCACAAAATACGCCTCAGTCAAGGCCTAATAATTATAATAACGCCGACGAAGTTGAACGCCGTTATCGCGACTTGCTGAAAGAGTACGGGATAGATTAAGCCATGAAAAATAATTTGAAAGATTTTATAGCGTTCGGCAAAATTATTTCAGTCGGACTTGTGATCGCCGGATATACGTTTTTAGGCGCGTGGGCGTCGGGCTGGCTCACGGCGAATAATTATTCAAAATGGCTCTCGTTAGCTGCTCTAATTGGAGGCGTGTTAATGGGCTTGTGGCAGGGCTGGCTTGTGTTGACTAAGAAGCCTAATAATAGAGATGATAAGGAGTTGAAAGATCATGGCAGATGATTATGTAAGACGCGAGATTTTAGATTTGTATGTCGAACGCTTGAATGCGATCGAGGAAAAAAATTTAGCCAGACACGATGTTATCGCTGCCGAAATACGCACTGATAACGCCCGCCTCGAAGGGAAACTCGACGCTCTGACGGCAAGAATTAACGCGATTGAGAGTAAGTTCACGCGGAACTTGGCTTTGTTTGGAATTTTTATAGCTGTCGTGCTTGTGATTGTCCCGCACTTTTTGAGATAAGGAGTTGAAAAAACATGAACGAAGCATCGAAAAATGACGAGTACGTTCGCAAGGACGTATTTGACGCGCGTATGGACAGGCTCGAAACTATAATACGTGAGAGCAACGCGCGGATTGAGAACAAGATCGACAGTGTCGAGCAAAAGCTGAACGCGAAGATTGACGGCGTAGAGCAGAAGCTGAACGCGAAAATCGACGGCGTAGAACAGAAGCTGAACGCACGGATTGACGGCGTAGAGCAGAAGCTGAACGCACGGATTGACGGCGTAGAGCAAAAGCTGGACAAAGTTGCCACGGAACTGAGAGCCGAGATTATGGTCAATAGTGCGCGGATTGAGGGAGTGCAGACAAGCGTCTACTGGTGTTTCTCTGCAATTGCAATTATAGCCGCTCTTGTAGCTCTTGTTCCTAAAATGTCTGGAATGTTTAAGGGCTTTAGCCTGCGCAGCAGCTCGCTCACTGTTGACGAGATCAAGGCTATTGTTGACGACGCAGTTAAACAGGCCTTGAAGGTTCAGAATAGTTAGATTGATTAGATTGAATAATTATTAGCAGCTCGTGTAAAATTCACGGGCTGTATTTTTATTTTATCTGTTAAAATATTTTAGAAAATAATTTAGAATAAATTTAAAATTAATTTATAAATTTCTGGAGGGATTTTTCGCATGGATATGTATCTTACTGCAATAAGCGAGCTGCTGGAGCAGTCCGGCTTCGCTTATCTGTTGTCCCCGGCGGGAACCGGCAATATCATTATGATACTCGTCGCGTTCGTGCTGCTTTATCTCGCAATCGGCAAGGGCTTTGAGCCGTTATTGCTCGTGCCTATAGCTTTTGCTTGCTTGATAGTTAATTTGCCGTTATCTGGAATAATGGATCAGGCGACGGCTGAGAGCTCGGCAGGTTTCCTGCGCTACGTGTCGTTCGGAGCTGAGCACGAGATTTATCCGGTCATTATATTCTTAGGCATCGGCGCAATGACGGACTTCGGGCCGCTGCTCGCCAATCCTATTACGTTTTTGCTCGGAGCAGCTGCTCAGTTCGGAGTCTTCGTCGCGTTTATCGCGGCTAACTGGGTCGGAACGTTGACTAACGGTCTTGTCAGCTTTAATATTCAGCAGGCCGCAAGCATCGCCATTATCGGAGGCGCGGACGGCCCTACGAGCATTTACTTGACTGTTAAGCTTGGCCAGAAGGAAATTTTGGGAGCAATCGCAGTCGCGGCGTATAGCTATATGTCGCTCGTGCCTTTAATTCAGCCGCCGGTTATTAAGTTGATGACCAGCAAAAAAGACCGCGGCATAGTCATGGGCCAGTTAAGACCCGTGTCGAAACGCGAGAAGATTTTATTCCCGATTATCTGCACTATCGTAGCTGGCTTAATATTGCCCGCGTGCGTGCCGCTGGTCGGTGTGTTGATGTTCGGCAATTTATTGCGCGAGTGCGGCGTCACTGATCGCTTAAGTTTAACAGCGCAGAACGAGTTATTAAATATCGTAACTATATTCTTGGGACTTTCAGTCGGTGCGACCATGGAGGCCGGAGCTTTCTTAAGGCCGGAGACTTTAATAATAATTTTATTAGGCCTTATCGCGTTTATCTTCAGCACTGCCGGCGGAGTTTTGTTCGGTCAGATCATGAAGATTTTGTCCGGCGGAAAGATCAACCCGATGATCGGCGCTGCGGGAGTCTCGGCTGTCCCTATGGCCGCCCGTGTCGTCCAGCGTGTCGTTCAGAGCGAGTACCCGGGGCATTTCCTGTTAATGCACGCAATGGGCCCGAACGTCGCCGGAGTTATCGGCACTGCCGTTGCCGCCGGTGTCATGCTCACGCTGCTTAAATAATTTGATTTTGAATTTTATAGTATAAAATCAGCCGTCCTGTTTAATAATTTATTTAACGGGACGGCTTTTATTTTAAAATTTAAAGCCGGTGATTAAAATTAATAATAATATTAATAGAGTTTATGGCCTTGATATTTTGAGATTTTTAATGATTGTCTGCGTGATCATGCTTCACGCCGCGATGACTTACATGCTTTTCGTGCCGGAATGGTGGTACGTTATAGATAATTCTAAAAGCATTTATTTCACGATGCTTGTCGTGCTGCTCGATTCATTCCCGATGAGCGTGTTGTTTTATTTGGCCGGATATTTTGCCGTGCCGTCGCTGAATAAATATAAATTTAAGAATTTTATTAAAAATAAATTCACGCGGATATTTCTGCCGTGGCTGCTGGGCATGATATTTGTTGTGCCGTTCTTTGCCTACGCGACTTTTAAGGCGTTTAAACTTCCTGACCCGGGATTTTTATTATTTATTAAAAATTATTTTTTAACTGTAAAATTTCACGGCAGTTTCTATCAACAGGCGCATTACTGGTTCTTGAGCGTATTATTCGCATTCTTAATTTTATATGCTTTATTTGCCGGCAAAATTAATTTGATTAAAATAAAAATCTGGCAGGTAATTTTGATAACTTTTGTATCTTATTTTGTCTCGGCAAAATTTTTGATGCCGCCGGACGACTGGCTGAATATTTTAGGCGTGATTTACTTTCAGCCCGCGCGCGTTTTAGGCTACGCGGCTTTGTTTATCTTGGGCGTGAGAGCTTATAATGATAAAGATTTTAAGATTAATTTAAAACTTTACGGCTCGCTCTCGCTTGTCTTCGCAATAGCTTTAATAGCCTTCAAATTTAATTTTAATTTTAATAATTTTAATTTAATTATTGACGCGGCGTGCTACAGCATATTTTCAGTAATATTTGCCGTGACTTCAACAAATTTATTCGCAAAAATTAAGCAAGCCCCGCAGACTTTAATTAAATTATCGCAGAGTTCATACGGGATTTATTGGCTGCATCAGATTATATTAATGCCGGTCTTATATTTGCTTAAAGATTTAGATCTAAATATATTTTGCAAATGGCTCGCCGGAGTGTTAGGCACTGTCGTAATCGCGTATTTAATTAATAATTTTATATTTAGAAAATTGCCGGTTCTTAATAAAATATTTTAATTAATAAAATTTTATAAAATAAATTTTAAATTAACTCTTGATTTTTTAAATTTTAATGCTAAAATTACTTACTAAATTACACGTTGATTTTACTGAGCGTGAAATTGCTGACGAGCAAATCGGTAAAACGTGTAAAATTTATAGCCGACGGGGCTGCGACTGGGTGACAGCTTCCGCACGGCGGGGCGGATTAATAAATTTATTTGCGGGGCTTGCCGAACTGGGGACGGCGAAGCTTGGCGAACGGGCAGAGAGGAGGAATGACTTGCAGGCGGACATATCACATAATTCTTCATGTTTTTTCAGCGTTAAAATTAATTTAGGTTACGCGCATGCGCGTTAGTTCACGAGGAACTTCAAATTTAGGAGGAAAATTTAATTATGAGTAAGAAATTAGCAAGGCTGCTGGGGGCAGTACTTGTTTTGACGCTTGCGTTTGGCAGCGCAGCGTTTGCAGTTGACCCGACCC
>JAFSNU010000399.1 GCA_017447325.1 Synergistaceae bacterium
TATCATTCTATGATGTCGTCAAGCATAATGGCTCGTGATAAAATAAAAACGTACGACGACCTGCCGTTATAATTTGTTATTTTTATCTGCAAATTTGATTTATTTAATCAAGGCAGGCATATTTACAGATTTAAAAATTTTTGCTGTGATGATAAAAATTTGCCGCTTAACGACGGCACTATGACGATATTTTTAAACGCGTATGGATTACAAGACGACGTCTCGCCGGGGTTAAAAAATTTTTTAAATTTTATCATCGGCAGGACATGCAGCGATCCGTTTATTAAGAAGCTTGAAAAAATGGTAGAGATCACCAGACAGAGTGCAGAATGGAGGATGAATTTTATGATAATGTCAATGAACGAGAGAAAAACTTTGCGAAAAGGCATGGCAGAGGGATTAAAAGAGGGCGAACGCATAGGAATTATTAAGGGCGAGCGCAGGGGCATTATTAAAGGCGAGCGCAGGGGAGCACGCAACGAAAAATTTTCAACAGCTCAACGGCTTTATTCGATGGGCTTGCCGCTGAATAATATTTGCGAAGCGACACAGCTTTCTATGGCTGATTTAAAATCGATCATTGATATTAATAAAGATTAAATTTACAAAATCAAAACGCCCGTTAAAATTTAAAAACTTAACGAGCGTTTTATTATTTTAAAATTTTTAATTACTTCCTGCGTTTAACGCGCTTATTAACGTTCTCAATTCGCTTTAACGCCTGAGTGTTGACAAGACGCGAATTATTTTTCGCTAAATTATAAATATTGCTTAATCTCGCGTCAGCTCCGTTATCAAGAAAATAATTTACAACTTCCGGCGCACCGCTCTGCACTGCGTAAGCCCATGGCGACATGCCGCCTTTATCCCGCAAATTAAAATCAGCTCCGGCAACTCGCAAGCTCTTTATAACTTCAAGGCGATTAGCAACATCAAAATCATTTGCCGCCGCGTAGCTCAAAGCAGTCCTGCCGCGATCGTCAGTCTTTGCAATATCAGCTCCGGAATATAATAATAATTTAACCGTCCCGGCTCTCGCGTTTTTAGCTGCTGCTCTTAAAGGCTGGCCGTTGTCAGCGTTAGCATCCGCGTTATCATCAAGCAAAAATTTTACAAGCTGCGCATTAGGCGAGTGCTCCGCCGCAATGCTTATTAACGCCGCGCTGTACTCATCTCTAAATATATCGCCATGAGCATTATTTTTGTAAGAAATTACAGCGTCGCCGGTTAATTCATATTCTTCAAATTTTAATTCAAAATCTCTTAGAGATCCTGATTTGCAAATTTTCACAAGCTCGTCATATTTTTCTTTGTCGCTCAAGCTTGCTTTTGCTTTGGCCTCGCTTTTAATTTTATCTTCTTTAATTTTATCTTCGCTCTTGCTCTCGCTTTTAGTCTCGCCTTTATCTTGATTTCTATCGCGATTTTCAATAGCTTCATTAAGCAAGACCCCAAGCAAAACCCAGAACGCGCCCTCAGCTAAACCATCAATTCTTGAGCTGCGCCGTCTATGATGTCTCGGCGGAGGCGGCGGCCTGTGACCTCTTGAACGTCTCGGCGGCCTGCGTTGCCGAAATTCTTCGACGTCGTCGCGGCTAAATCCTAACTCCTCTAATCTTCCTAAATCAAGCCCGCTTATATCTATTTCATCGAGCGAGTAAGTCCCCGCCCGCGCTGTTACGCACGGCACGGACAGGGAGACTAAGCAAGCTATTAATATTAAGCTAACAA
>JAFSNU010000047.1 GCA_017447325.1 Synergistaceae bacterium
GATTTAGAATTGCCTGAAGAAATTTTCCCGCCGTGCTTTGAAAGTTATGAAACAGCCGGCGAAGTCACGCAAGAGGCAGCGAGATTAACGGGTTTAAAGGCCGGGACTCCGATCGTGTTCGGCGGCGGAGATACTTTGATGTCTGCTGTAGGCACCGGGACTGGAATTATTAAAAATTTCTGGGGTGTGAATATCGGCACGGGCTGCCAAGTTTTATGCGCGGCTAATCAGCCCTTGCATGACGCAGAGTTTAGAACTAACACGTTTTGTTATGTTAATAATAAAAATGAAAGACTTTGGACTTTAATGGGCGCAAATTTATGCGGCGGCGCGGCCATGCGCTGGCTTGCCTCGCATATTTTAAATAATATAAAATTCGAGGAGCTTGACAGACTTGCTGCTCAAGCTGAACCCGGGAGCGACGGCGTTATGTTTCTTCCGTTCTTAAACGGCTCGAGAAATAATCCGGATATGCGCGGAGTTTTCTCCGGCCTGTCGCTTCATCATGACAGGTCGCACTTAGCGCGGGCCATACTCGAGGGCGTTATCTTCAGCCTTAAAGATTCGTATAATTTATTGAAAGACATAGCGGGCTATGAGCCTGAATATATTGTCGCATCGGGCGGCGGGGCAAGTTCTGAGCTTGCGCTGCAGATCGAGGCAAATGTTTTTAATAAGCCGATTTACACGACGAAAGAGCCGGAAGAAGCCTGCACAGGAGCGGCGATAACGGCGGCTGTCGGCGCGGGATTTTTTGACTCGTTCGACGAGGCTTGCAACGCGGCAATTAAATTTAATGATAAAATTATTGAACCTGACGCGAAGCTCACGGAGTTTTATAATGCGAGATTTGAAGTTTATAAAGATTTATTAGCAAAAAATTTTGAAGTTTAAAATTTTTTAAATTTTTAAAAATTAGGAGTATGTTAATTGACAGAGCATATCGAGACTTTAGTTGAAATAATAACGGACTTTATACGAGGCAAAAAGATAAAAGAGCTGCAGGACTTCGCGGCTGATATAAACTCGGCTGATATTGCGGACATAATGCAGGAGCTCGACAGCGAGCAGCGCGTTGTTTTATTCAAAGCCTTGCCTAAAGATTTAGCGGCTGACGTATTTTCGTACTTGACGCCGGAGCTTACGGAAGAGCTTGTGTCGTCGCTGTCTGATCCTGAACTCGGCGTGATAGTTGACGAATTATTTTTGGACGACGCGGCGGACATGGTTGAAGAGCTGCCGGCGGACGTTGTGCGCAGAATTTTAAAGAACGCGAGTTTTGAAACGCGCAGCGGTATCAATCAGCTCTTGCAGTATCAAGAGGACTCAGCCGGAAGCATAATGACGACTGAGTATATAGATTTAAGCGCGGACATGACGGTCGAAGAATCTTTTAAGCATATACGCGAAGTCGGAATGGACAAAGAGACTATTTATACTTGTTATGTAGTAGATAATAAAGAGACTTTGATCGGCGTCGTGACTGTAAAGACTTTATTATTATCTAAATATGCTGACAAGATCGGCGATATTATGAGCAGCGCGAATATAATTTCAGTCTCGACCAACGACGATAGAGAACACGTTGCCGAGATGTTTCAAAAATATGACTTCATGGCCTTGCCTATAGTTGACTCTGAAAATCATTTAGTCGGAATAGTGACGGTTGACGACGCAATGGAAGTTTTGGAAGAGGAGAACACGGAGGACTTCCAGAAAATGGCGGCCATGCTGCCTATCGACGAGCCTTATTTAAACACGAGCGTTCTTGAGCTTGCAAAGAAGCGCGTTCTGTGGCTGATGGTCTTGATGATCTCGGCGACTTTGTCGGGATATATTTTGACGCATTATCAGTCAGTGTTCGCGGCAATGCCGGCCTTAATCGCAGCTATACCCATGCTTATGGACACGGGCGGCAACGCCGGCTCTCAGTCTTCTACGTTAATAATACGCGGAATGGCGGTCGGCGAACTGAAAGTAACGGACGTTTTGAAAGTTTTATTTAAAGAATTAAGAGTGAGCTTGTTAGTCGGCGGGACGCTGGCGGTTGTCAACGCGCTTTATAAATATATATTAAGCGGCGATTTATTATTATCTATAACTTTAGGCTTGAGTTTATTTGCTACTGTAATATTTGCGCAGACGATCGGCGGAATGCTGCCGATATTAGCAAAATCTTTAAAGCTTGACCCGGCGCTCATGGCCTCGCCTATCGTAACGACAATCGTTGACGCTGGAAGTTTAACGTTTTATTTTGCGATCGCAAAGGCAGTAATGCAGCTTTAATGCTCGTCGCCTCTGTAATTGGAAGATTAAAGTCTCCCCTGTAATGGGAGATGTCAGGAACTGACAGAGGGGTGTTAATTATTTATGAATAAAATTATGACTATGCTGTTAGGTCTCGCGGCGGCGGCTTTCATGCTTTACTTTCCGTACTTCTGGGTTCGCGCGTCGGGACAAAGCGAAAAGGATTTCGGGCTGTTAAAGCCTGACGATAAATATAAATCTTTTATTGCCGTGTGCGCTGCGCTTGCAATAACTTTAGTGCCTTTAACTATAATATCTTATTTATGGCCTGATGACTTAGGCGGACCCGGGCCTTATCACAGAGAATTTTGGAACGCGCTTGATTTATTAGGCGGAGGAATAGCGGCGGCGATTATCGAAGAGACGTTTTTTCGCGGCTGGCTTCAGACTTTAATAGTTCGCAAGGCCGGAGTAATCTGGGGAATTTTAATAACGAGCTTATTATTCGGAGCAAGTCACTTGATAGTGATGACGGGCTGGCTGAGATTTGCGACGTTCGGCCCGGGAATTATAATGGGAATATTGCGGCACTATACCGGATCTATTTATCCGGCGATGATTTATCATGCCCTGTGCAATATCTGGGCGGTCTGGTATGCGCCGGTGCTTTAAGTTTACTGCGTCTCGCGGCGGCTGCGCTATAATAAAATTAAATTAAAACAAGTTTAGTGTCAGTGCTTATAATTTAATTTTGGATTTTTATATCCGACAATAGAAATGAAGAAGTTAAAATAAAATTCGCAGGCAACGGGAGGAAGTTTTTACTCATGGAAAATAGAAATAATGCGCAGGTTAAGTATCAGGAGACACAAATTTCAACGGCGACGAAAGAGCAGCTTTTGCTTATCACTTACGATATTGGAATTAAGGCGTGCCGCACGGCTGAAGCTGCGTTAAGCGGCGACGAGGCCAAGCGTGACTTCGGACTTGCGAACCGCGAGATAATCCGCGCTCAGGAAGTAGTCCGCGAGCTTATGGTCACGTTAAACACTGACAAGGGCGGCGACATGGCCAAGAGTTTAGTTCAGCTTTATGATTACATGTATCAGCTCTTGGTCGATGCGAACATAAAGAAAGAGCCTGAAAATATCGTGACAGTCCGGGGAATGCTTGAGGAGTTAAAGTCGACTTGGGAAGGCGCGCTTGTGCAGTTATTAAAAGAGTATCAGGCCGCGCATCCTGAAGACGCAGATTTAAAGACGGCTTTATCTGACATCGGAGAGAAGCCGGAGGCCGCAGCAGCTCAAGCTCAGCCGCAGGTCGCAACTCAGACTTTAAAGCAGCCTGTGCAGCAGCCGGCAGCAGCGTCGTCACCTTATGCTAATATGCCGAAAGCGCAGCCGAAAATTATTTCACAGCCGCAGCAGCAGAAGCAGCCGCAAAAGGCCGGGTTCACGCTTGCGTTCTAATTCTAATAATATTTTAAATAATAATTTAAGCTTAAGCGCGAACGTTAAAGAATTATTAACGCGAGAGCTTAAGCTTTGCCAGACTTTAAGGGCGATGATATCGAGGGAACTCGAGGCCATCGTCCTTGACGGCGATATGGACGCGCTGTTAAAAATTTTAAATCAGAAATCTGAAATTATTTCAGAGATGCAATTACTTGCCGACGCATGGCTTGATATTATTAATGACAATAATTTAGAGAATAATAATAATTTAAATAATAATTTTAATAATAGCGGCTTCGTCGCTGGAAAAATTTTAGCGATGTTCCCTGATAACGACGAGATTAAATTATTAATTGACCAGACCAAAACTATAGCCGACAGCATTATGAAAGCGGAAGACCAGGCGCAGGCCGAGCTTGAAAAATACGCCGCAGGTCTCAGGTCGCAAATGGCATCGCGCGCTCACGGACGCAACGCCGCCGCCGCTTACTCGAAAATGGGAGGATCTATTATTTAAAACATGCTGCGCAGTTTATTAATAAAAATTAAAAACTTATCCCGCACTGATCTTTCGGCGCGGGTTTTATTATTTATATTTATAATTTTATTTATATTAAATCCGCAAGCTCAGGCCGCGAGCTTTAACGCGCAGAATATTTTTGCAGAAAATTTAAATACAAGCTCAAGCCTTGCCAGTGAAAAAATTTTTGCCGCAAGCTTTAACGCAAATAATTTAAATAATTATGACGAGTTCTCGGCGCGTAAAAAATCTAAAGCTAAACGGCAAACTCGCAAATCTTCAAGCAAGCGCAATAATAATAAATTAACGAGCGAAGATATAAAAATTATTAACAGCATTGACGATAAAGAGCTGCGGCGCGAGGTCGCTATCGGGCGGCGGGCGTTAAAGCAGATTGAGGAGAGCTGGCCTCTGACGTCCGATCCGATCGTCGAGGCGAGGCTGACGATGATATTAAACCGGCTCGAGCCTCACATGACGCGCAGGATTCCGTATGAAATAAGATTAATTAAAACTGACGTTAAAAACGCGTTTTGCCTGCCGGGCGGATTGATATTCTTCACGACGGGAATTTTAAATTTATTAAAGACTGACGCCGAACTCGCGGCTGTCATGGCTCACGAGATGATACACGCCGACCGTAAGCACAGCCTGCGAATGGCCGCCGAGAGCAACAAAGTCACGCTTGGAGCTTTGGCTGTAATGCTGTTAAGTCAGGGCGCGGCAGTGCCGATTATTTTAGCTCAAGTCGCGCAGATCGCTATCATGAATTCTTACACTATAGAGCTCGAGACAGAGGCCGACAGCTTAGGACTTGACGCGCTTATAGACTCGGGCTACCCGCCGGGCGGAATGGTGACTCTAATGGAAAAATTTTTAAACGAAGAGATGAAAGAGCCGATTCGCGAATACGGAATTTACATGAATCACCCAGAATCGCCCAAGCGTCTTGCGTCGGCCTTGAATAAATTAAATAGTTTAAATATTCCTGTTAATCGCAAACTGCCTTTGGGCTTGTTAAGAATTAATGTCAAAGAGCAGGGCGGCAAAGTAAATTTGTTAATCGACGGCGAAAATATTTTCAGCGCGGACAATACGCCTGAGAATTTAGAGAGCTTTAATAATTTAAAAATTAATTTAGATAAACATTTGCAGCTTGAGCTCGCCCCGTACGATCTGCATACGGCTAATAACGCGCTGTATATAAGAAACTCTAAAATTTACACCGGCGACGACGCAGAAATTTTAAAGCAAAATTTATTATCTTGCATAGACAGAACGAGGCGCAAGCACACGGCGAAATATTTTAAATAAAATAATAAGCGCTCTGCTTGAGATATAAGCAAAGCGCTTTAATTATTTTCAAGATTGGCGCGGTAGGTAGGATTCGAACCCGCGACCTAAGGCTCCGTAGGCCTTCGCTCTATCCAGCTGAGCTACTACCGCAATTTTTAAAAATTTGATTGAGTTTATGGCGGTGAGTGAGAGATTCGAACTCTCGATAGAGGTTTTAGCCCCTATACTCACTTAGCAGGCGAGCGCCTTCAGCCTCTCGGCCAACTCACCGCATCATGCGCTCAAAACTTGATACATTATAACCGTTCAAAAAAAACTTGTCAAATATAAAATTTAAAAATTTATTGAACGTGCTTGAAATTTTAGCTGAAAGATTTATTGAGCTTGCTTGAAAATTTTAGCTGAAAAATTTTTAGAGCTTGCTAAAAATTTTTGCTGAGAGATTTTTACAGCTTGCTGAAAATTTTAGCTGAAAAATTTTTTGAACTTGTTAAAAATTTTAGCTGAAAAATTTTTAGAGCTTGCTTGAAAATTTTTGCTGAAAGATTTTTTGAGTTTGATGAAAATTTTAGCTGAAAAATTTTTTGAACTTGTTA
>JAFSNU010000400.1 GCA_017447325.1 Synergistaceae bacterium
AAGCCGATTCAGGACTTTTTGCCGCTTGATAAATTAAACTCGTTGAACGAGGAGACGCAGCAGAAGAGCGGCAAGCAGTTTAAATTAAATTTAAAAATCCCGGTCGGTCAGGGCAATTTAAATCCTGAGGAAGACACGACGAAAGATCAGTTAAAAGAGCAGCTGTTAGATAACTTGTTTAATTTTTATAATTAAAAAATAAATTTCGGGCGGTAAAATTTAAATTGCTGCCCGAAAAATTATTTTAAAATTTATTTAAAATTTATGGTTTAAATTTAATTATAAATGAGGTTGAAAATTTTGAATTTTTGTGTTAGGCTGAGACAGGACAGGACAGGACAGGACTAGGCTATGCTCGGCTTTTTTAAGCTCGCAGCGTGAATTAAAATTTAATATTTTAAAAATTAAAAGCCGTTGGGGAGAATAGATTATGGTATTCTCTTCGACGGTGTTTTTATTTTTGTTCTTGCCGGGGCTGCTGCTTGTTTATTATCTGCCGAGTTTAATTTTTAAGAAAGATTTTAGAGCGTATAAAAATTTTGTGTTGTTAATGAGCAGTTTATTTTTTTACGCTTGGGGCGAGCCGGCGTTTGTCTTCGTGATGTTAATTTCAGTTTTGTTTAACTGGCTCATGGCGTTATTAATTGAAAATTTTAGAGCGCGCAAGTTCTGGCTGATAGTTGCGGTGAACTTTAATATTTTATTATTATTTGTGTTTAAATACGCTTCGTTTGTCTCGAGAAATCTTGCGTTATTGACGGGCAATGAGAAATTAGTAATAAATATTTTGCTGCCGGTCGGCATATCGTTCTTTACGTTTCAGATGATGTCGTATGTGTTCGATGTTTATTATAAAATTTCGCGCGCGCAGAAAAATCCGCTTTACACAGCTTTATATATCACGCTGTTTCCGCAGTTAATCGCCGGCCCGATTGTAAGATACAGGGACATTGAACGCGAGATATTAAACAGGCGCGAGACTTTTGAAATTTTTAGCTCGGGCGTAAATGAATTTATTTACGGCTTGGCCAAGAAAGTTTTGATCGCAAATTTCATGGCCCGCATAGCTGATAATGTTTTTGATTATATTAATAATCCGTCTGTATTAATGGCGTGGCTTGGAGCAATTGCTTACACGCTGCAGATTTATTTTGACTTTTCAGGCTACTCTGATATGGCAATAGGCCTTGGCCGCATGTTCGGCTTTAATTTTAATATTAATTTTAATTATCCGTATGTTGCTTCAAGCGTTCAGGATTTCTGGCGGCGGTGGCATATCTCGCTGAGTTCATGGTTCAGGGATTATGTTTATATTCCCATGGGCGGCAATAGAGTCAGCAAATCCCGCTGGATTTTAAATATTTTCATAGTCTGGCTTTTAACCGGAGCGTGGCACGGGGCGAACTGGACGTTTATATTATGGGGCTTGATTTATTTTGTATTTTTATTGCTCGAACATGAAATAAAAATTAAATCGCATGTTTACGCAATGCTGATTGTAATTTTAGCTTGGGTAATTTTTAGATCAAAAAATATTTTTGCGGGAATTAATTATATTGCCTGCATGTTTGGGCTTAAGGGCAATAGTTTTTATGACGCGGGCTTTATTGAATATATAAAAGATTCGTTTATAGTTTTAATAATAGCTTGCGTCGGCTCGGCTCCTGTTGTTCATAAATTTTTAATGAATAATAAAAGGCTTGAGCAGATATGGCTTGTGATTATTTTTATAATTTCGCTGCTTGAAGTAATAAGCTCGAGCTATAACCCGTTTATTTATTTTAATTTTTAAAATTTTAGGTGTGAATTATGAAATTAAAATTTAAAAATTTCGCAGCTGTAATATTTATTATTTTAATAATTTATTTCATGTGCTCTGCGCTTGGCGTGTTCGGTTCGACGCTTATAGACAAGGCTCGCGGCGTAATAGTTGTTAAGCCTGATAGACCTGATAGATTTGCCGAGTTATATCCTTTTGAAGATATGCCGGTGGAAAGCTATAAAAATTTTATTGATATAATGCAAGATAAAATTCATAAGGCCATAACTGAGAAAATAAATATTCAAAAAAGTAAGATCGAGGCATATACGACCGACAAGCTTATCGGCTATATGAAATTTACGGAGCTTGCAAAAAGTTATGAGGAATTAATGAACTGGAACGTAAATTCTATAGCTGAATATAATAATATAGTAGAACTTGCCGATGGATATTTTTCTGGAATAGCTGAGAAGCGGGACGTAAATTATTCGGCTGAAAATACTATAAGGCTTGCGAATTTCTGCGCCGAGCGAAATATTAAATTTTTATACGCGAATGCTCCGGCAAAAATTTGTGTAAGCGAGGACGCGAATATTTCCGGCAAAATTGATTTCGTAAATCAGAATGCCGATGAATTTTTAAAAATTTTAGAAAATAATAATATAAATTATTTAGATTTCAGAAAAATTTTGCATGACGAGAATTTAGGACATCACGCGGCGTTTTTCAGGACCGATCATCATTGGCTGCCGTCTGCGAGCTTATGGGCGGTGCGTTATATTTTAAATTATTTAAAGCATGAATATAAATATGACGTCAAGCCTGATATATTAAAGCCTGAAAATTTTAAAGTTATCACGTATCCCAAATGGTTTTTAGGCTCGCAGGGAAAGAAAGTCACGCTTGCGAGAGCCGAGCCGGATGATTTTGATTTAATATATCCAAAATTTAAAACGTCTATACGATATGAAAATTTTATGGATAATACCGACGTGAGCGGAGATTTTAGTTTAATGTACGACATGAAATATTTTAATAAAGTAAATTATTATGAAGACAACGTACACGCGGCATATCCACCTGGCTTTGCTGAGCGCAAGACTAATAATTTAGCTGAGAATAATTTAAAAATTTTATTTCTGCATGACTCGTTCGGAGATACTGTAATCCCGTTTTTAACTCTTGCGGTTAAGCAGCTTGATATTTTAGATTTGCGCGTGTTTACCGGCAGCGTTAAGAGTTATATTAAGTAGCACACGCCGGACTGCGTGATAGTTCTTTATAACAGCGATATGATAGGCAAAAAGTACGAGGGCACAACCAGAAATATTTTTGACTTAAGATAAAATTAATTTATTAAATTAAAAAATTATTAAATTAAAAAATCCCTGCGAGTTTTAAGATCTCAGGCTCTCAGGGATTTCGATTTTTAATTTAAAACGCCGTGATGCCCTGGCGATAAGTTAAAGCTTCGGCGACGTGCTGCGTCAAAATATTTTTTTCGTCCGCAAGATCAGCAATAGTCCGCGCGACTTTTAAGACGCGGCTCAAGCCTCGGCCTGATAAATTTAATCTTCCGGCCATGTCGGTTAAAAATTTTCGTGTGTCATCGCTTAAAGTTAAACGGGTTCTAACTAACTTTTCAGGAAGCTCGGCGTTGCAGACTAATTTATATTCAGCCCAGCGTTCTTCCTGAATTTTGCGGGCTTTAATCACTCGCTCGCGGATTACAGCACTTGGCTCTGAATCATTTTGAACTGTCAATAACTCTTCGGCTGTTAAGCGCGGCACGTTGATCTGCAAATCTATGCGGTCTAAGATTGGACCGGATAGTTTACGTTTATATCTCTCGATTGCGTAAGGCGAGCAAGTGCATTTTAAAACTGGATCGCCTAAATTTCCGCAAGGACACGGGTTAGCTGCAAGCACTAATAAAACTCTTGACGGATATTTGACAGTTCCGGCGGCGCGGCTTACTACTATATAGCCGTCCTCTAAAGGCGCGCGCAAACTTTCTGTCACGTCTCTATGAAACTCAGTGAACTCGTCAAGAAATAATACGCCCCTGTGAGCGAGCGAGACTTCGCCCGGGTGCAAATTGCTTCCGCCTCCGCAGACTGAAACAGTGCTTGCGCTGAAGTGAACCGGTCTGAACGGTCTTTCGCGCCCCGGCTTTGACGGAATGCCGACTGTGCTTCGAACTAATAAAGTCTCGATTAATTCTTCATCAGTCAACGGCGGTAATATTCCGGCTATGGCTTTAGCGATCATAGTCTTGCCGCTGCCCGGCGAGCCTACTAATAATAAATTATGATGACCGGCTGCCGCGATTTCAGCCGCGCGTTTTGCCGTCGACTGGCCTTTAATATCCGCAAAATCCGTCTCGATTAACGCCGGCAAGTCCTGAGCTGTCACAGTCTC
>JAFSNU010000401.1 GCA_017447325.1 Synergistaceae bacterium
CGGCCTGTGTTGATTGGTCATTCGCGCAAAAGATTTGTCGGGAAAAATTTATTTAGCACGCTTGCAATTAGCACTTTACTCGAGGGACGGGCGCAGATAATACGAGTTCATGACGTGAGCGAGAATTATAATGCGTTGATGACAGCGCGGAAAGTTCGCGGGGCTGAATTATGGCGGGAATAGCTTTAGCTTTAGGCTCTAATCTCGGCGACAGATTAAAGAATTTGCGTGACGCTGTGAGTTGTTTAAATAAATTTTTGCGAATTAAAGCCAAAAGTTTTGTCTATGAGACCGAGCCCTGGGGAGTTTTAGATCAGCCGAAATTTTTGAACGCGTGCATATTAGGCGAGGCTGAGGATAATTTAGAGCCGTTAGAGTTATTGCATCGCGTGAAAGAAATTGAGCGTGAGCTTGGCCGCGAGGTAAATATTAGATGGGGCGCACGCAAGATTGACATTGATATTTTATTTATTGATGACTTGACTATAAATTTAGAAAATTTAAAAATTCCGCACGAAAATTTGCATAATCGAGGCTTTGTGTTAGTGCCGTTATGTGATATTGCGCCGGACTGGATTCATCCTGTTATTAAAAAATCTGCAAGCGAGCTGTTAAAATTAAATCATGATGACGCGCCGTTAAAATTTGCAGAATTATAATTTATAATATTTAAAAAATTTTAACGAGAGGACGTGTTGAACATGAAAGTTTTATGGCTGTGCAATATTATGCTGCCGGTTATCGCCGAGCATTTGGGCGAGCGCGCTAACGTCTTCGGCGGCTGGCTGACCGGCGCGCTGTCGAAGCTGATGACTGTAGATAATATGGACGTGACTGTGATAGTGCCGTCGAATAAAATTTTTGACGGGCAAGTTAATAGTAAATTAAAATATTTCAGCTTTATTGACGACTGGCTGCCGGATGCAAATGATAATGACATGATTAATAGATTTAAAAATATTTTGGATGAAGTAAAGCCGGATATAATTCACATTTGGGGAACGGAGTATAAGCACAGCTATAATATGATTGAGGCATGCGGACGTGCGGGCGTAATTGACAAGGCTGTAATTGACATTCAAGGCCTCGTGTCTATTTATGCGAAACATTACAACGCGTACTTGCCAAATAAAATTGTAAAGGCCAAGAGCTTTAGAGATTTTATACGCGGCGGCGGCGTTGAAAGCGGACGCAGAGATTTTGAACGGCGCGGCGTGTATGAAGAAGCTGTAATTAAGAAAGTCAAGCACGTTATGGGACGAACTGACTGGGAATATGCTTGCGTCAAGCGTTTAAACCCGAGCGTGAATTATCACCATGTAGGCAGAGTGTTGCGGGAGAGTTTTTATAATCCAAAAGAGCTTTGGAGTTTGGATAAGTGCGAACGTCATTCAATCTTTACAAGCCAAAGCAGCTATCCCATTAAGGGCTTTCACATTATGCTCGAGGCCATGACCGATATAGTAAAATTTTTCCCTGACGCGAAATTATACACGACCGGCAATAATCCATTAACTGCAAGCTTTCATGATAAAATCCGCCAGACTGCATACACAAAATATATAGTTAAATTAATTAAAGATTATAAATTAGAAGATCATTTAATTTTTACG
>JAFSNU010000402.1 GCA_017447325.1 Synergistaceae bacterium
ATTTACGCAAGCGCGACTTTGCGGGCTGGACTGTTCTGCATTATGCTGCGGCCAAGTCCGGCGATAAGGTGCTGAGTTTAATTATTAAGAATTTTAATGATAATAATTTAAATGTAGATATAAAGGATGACGGGGAGACGACGCCGTTAATGGTAGCTGCTGCTAATGATAATGTTGACGCGTTAAATATGTTATTAGCTGCCGGAGCGAGCATGAAGTTTAGAGACAAGACCGGGCGCGATGCGTTAAGTTATGCGAGATTAAGAAACGCGCGTAAAGCTATAAAAGTTCTTGAAGATTTTAAAGATAAAGCTAATAATAAATGAGTTTAAGAAATGAGTTTAAGTAAGTACGGGCTTAATTTAATTTAAATATTTAAATATGGAGATTGACGTTAAGAATTTAAATTTAGCCTTCGGCGAGAGAGTTATATTTGATAATATAAATTTTAAGCTTGTTGACAAGTCTCGTACGGGGCTTGTCGGCAACAACGGCGCGGGCAAGACGACTTTATTGAAAGTTATTTCGGGCGAGCTTGAGCCGGACTCAGGCGTGATAGAGAAGTCTAAGAATTTAAAGTTAGGCTATTTGCCGCAGGATTTAATAGAGCTTGAGCCAGTGCCTGTGATGCAATTTCTGAAGGATCGCGCGGGCATCTCAGAGCTTGAGTTAAAGCTTCGCGAGAGTGAATTAAAGTTATCGGACAAGTCTTTATTGCGGGATAATAAATTGCTTGATAATTTGCTGAAAGGGCATGCGGAATTAACTCGAAGATTTGAGACCGCCGGAGGTTTTGCGTTTGAGAGCATGGCCTTAAAAGTTTTAAAGGGCTTAGGCTTTAGTCAAAGCGATGCTGATAAAAACTGCAAAGATTTTTCAGGCGGCTGGAAGATGAGAATTTTAATGTCGGCATTATTATTGTCTAATCCTGATGTTTTATTGCTTGATGAGCCGACTAATCACTTGGACACAGAGAGCATGGAGTGGCTTGAGAGCTGGCTGAGAAGTTATCAGGGAGCAATGCTGACTGTCTCGCATGATAGGAGATTTTTGGAGAACATGACTTCACAAACTTTCGACTTGTCGCGAGGCAAGATCACTATATATCCCTACGGCTACGAAAGATATTTAATCGCGAAGACGCAAAGTCAAGAGCAGTTAGCGCACGAGGCCGAGAGCCAGAAACGGCAGATCGCGAAGCTTGAATTATTTATAAATCGATTTAGATACAAGGCGACCAAGGCTGCGCAGGTGCAGAGCAGATTGAAGCAGCTTGACAAAATAAATATTATCGAGCTTGACAGCGCTGAGAAGAGCGTTAAGTTTAAAATTCCTGAGGCCGAGCAAAGCGGCTGGGAAGTTATAAAGGCGAGTAATTTATCTAAAAATTATGATGATTTAAGAGTATTTAGTGATATAAATTTTGTATTAAATCGGGGTGAGCGTGTTGCTTTAGTCGGAGTGAACGGCGCGGGCAAATCGACTTTATTAAGGCTTTTAAGCTTGAGCGAGGAGCCGAGTTCGGGCGTGATAAAGTACGGCCATAATGTCAAGGCGGCGTTTTACTCTCAGGAGAGCGCGTTAAATTTAAATTACGAGAATACTATATGGCAGGAAGCCAACGAAGCGAGGTCTAAATTAAACGCGAGCGAAAGGCGGAGTTTGCTTGGAGCGTTTTTATTCTCAGGCGACGATATTTACAAGAAAATAGCGATATTATCCGGCGGTGAGAAGGCGCGGCTTGCTTTATTTAAATTAATGCTTGAAGAGACTAATTTATTAATTTTGGACGAGCCGACCAATCATCTTGATTATGAGACGCGTGAAGTTGTTGAAAGGGCTTTATTGCAATATAGCGGGACGTTATTAATTGTGTCGCATGACAGGCATTTTTTAGATATTTTAGCCGAGAGAGTTTTAGAGATTAGAAACGGCAAATTATATGATTATCCTGGCAATTACTCGTGGTTCTTAGAGAAGCGCGAAGAGTTATTAGAGACCGAGCATCAAAATCTAAATTTAAATTTAAATATTAAAAATAATTCGCGTAATGACAAATTAATTGAGCGGCAGGAGCGGCAAAGGATTTTGAACGAGACGCGCGGTCTCCGCAAAAATATTTCTGAACTTGAAAGTAAAATTAACAAGCTCGAGAGCGGGCAGGCGCAAATTGATTTAGATTTATGCAGTCCTGAAGTTTTGTCTAATTCGCAGAAAGTTCAAGAGCTTATGCAGCAGAGAAATTTTAACGCTAAAGAGCTTGAGCAGGCTTATGCCGACTGGGAAAATTTAAATTACGAGCTTGAGAATTATAAATAAAATTTATGCTAAATTTAGCATGTAAAATTACTTAACAAAATTTTTTGCGGGCATTTTATTTTTATATTCAAACTTTAAGCAAGCTTGCTGTATAATTATTTTTAAATTTCACAAAAGGCGGGATGAAGCGATGAAGTTCAAAAAATTTTTAGGCTTTATAATTTTGTTTGTGCTTGCGGCCGGAGCTGCCTGGGCTGATGATGATTTATTTATTATTAACAAGGCCAAGGCGCAGAATATAAATTTAATCACGCGCGATCAGGCTGTAAAGATTGCGGACAAAGAACTTGCGTCAAGAAATATCAAGGCGAGTTTGCATGACGCCGATCTTGATAATAAAGCTGATAAATATTATAACGGCTCGGACTTCCGGCCAGTTTACGAGCTTGAATATAAAGCAATTAACAGCAAACTTGAATATGATTTTGACATTGACGCTGTGACCGGCGAGATTTTAAAGTTTAAAGCCGACGATTAAAATTTAAATTTAAATTAAAGATACCCCGCGCGGACTTGGGAGCATGTCTCGAGGCCGCGCGAAATTTTTTATTTTGCTCAAGCAGCGGAACGAGCGCACGAGAAAAATTTTATTATTCAAGCATCGAGACGGGCTGCGCCGTGAACGCAAAATTTAAATATTTATTTTGCATAATTAAATCTATCTCGCTCAAGCTCTCGGGCTGAAGATTAAAAGGCTTTAATTCAAAATTATTTTGAAGTTTTAATTTAAGCTCGTTAATATCTTTAATATTAACTAAATAATTTTTCAAGTTAATCACGCGGCTCTTTATAGATTTAACTCCGTGACGGGCTAATTTATCGCGCAAAATTTTATTGTCAACGCTCAGGGCTTTATTCATGATGTTCAAATCGCAGTCGTATAATAAAGTCCCGTGGCACAAAATTATATTATTATGCTTATAAATCGCCATGCCGGAAATTTTTTGATTGTTAAATAAAATATCGTTGCGGCCTGAGAGCTCGCAAGTCACGCCCAGCTTGCCTAACGCATTTATAATAAATTTTGCGAAATATTTAAAAATTTTATTATTATTATTATTTAAATCATCATCGTGTGATAAAAAGTTTTCGTGAGACTTCGCGAGTTCAGCAGAGCTTAAAGGCTCAGGGCTTAACGCTTTAGCTTGTGAACAGTCAGCGCGTGATGAAAAATTTTCGTGAGGCTTTGCGAGTTCAGCAGAGCTTAAAGGCTCGGGGCTTAACGCTTCAGCTTGTGAGCCGTCAGGGCGTGATAAAAAATTTTCGTGAGGCTTTGCAAGTTCGGCAGAGCTTAAAGGCTCAGGGCTTAACGCTTCAGCTTGTGAACCGTCAGCGCGTGATAAAATTTTGTCGCGCAAGTCTTGACGCTCAGGGCTTGATAAAAATTTTGCGTCATGAATTATAAAGCTGTAATTTAAATTTCCTAAGTCATGATACACAGCTCCGCCGCCGGAATTTCTGCGTGCAAGCTTGATGTTATTATTATTTATAAATTCTAAATTCACTTCCGAATAAACATCTTGAAATCGCCCGACGATGACGCTCGGCTCATTCTGCCACAGCATAAAAAAATCTTGGCCTGAAGACTCCGCAAGCTTTAATAAATATTCTTCAAGCGCAAGATTATAAAATATATTTAAATTATTATTATTTATAAAATTAAAAATTTTCTGCGTGCCTCGCTAAAATTATTTTGCAAGCTTAAAGCTTAAATTAAAAATCTAAAACACCCCCTCGAGCAAAATATCGCCGTTGGAAAAATTTTGTGTCTTAATATCTTTGAGATTAAACGCCCCGCGCATTGAGCTTAATTTTAAGCCAGTTCCAAGCCCCACGCCCTCGCCCATAATCTTCGGCGCAATGAACAGTGACAAACTGTCAGCTAAATTTGCTTTAATAAACGAAGTCAAGACATGCGCTCCGCCCTCAACCATTAATTTTAATACGCCCTTATGCTCTAATAAAATTTCTAAAATTTTATTTAAATCACGAGTGTCGTCAACGTAAATTAATTCCGCTCCGGCTTGAGCTAATTTATCAGCTTTATGCTTTGCCTGCTCTGATCTGTCGGAATAAAATATCACACAGCGTTCAGCTTCACGGCTCGAGTTAATTATTTTCGCGTTTAACGGCGTGCGCAAATGCGAGTCTAAAATTATTCTTAAAGGCTCGCGTTTAGCATTAACAAGCCGCACGTTTAATTCAGGATTATCATTTAAGACAGTATTAACGCCGACTAACACAGCGTCATGTTCTGAACGCATCGCGTGAGCTTTAGTCCTCGCTTCAAGTCCCGTAATCCATTTGCTCTCGCCGTTTAACAAAGCCATCCGCCCGTCAAGGCCGCACGCCGCTTTTAAACTTACCCAAGGCCTTTTGTCTTGCTGAGCTTTAATAAAGCCACGGTTAAGCCAGCGAGCCTCGCTCTCCAACACGCCGCATTTAACTTTTATTCCGGCATCCCGCAAAATTTCAAAGCCTTTATTATTAACGTTTAAATTCGGGTCGCTCATTGCCGCGACAACCCGCGCTATTTTTTCCTTCACTAATCTTTGCGCACACGGCGGAGTTTTTTTGTTTAAATGACAGCAAGGCTCAAGCGTAACGTACAGCGTCGCACCAGTCACATCCTCGCCTTTTAACTCAGCGTCTTTAAGCGCGTTGATCTCAGCGTGAGGCTCGCCGAATTTCTCATGCCAGCCCTCGCCGATAATTTTATCGTCTTTAACTATCACGCAGCCGACCAGCGGATTGGGCGAAGTGAACCCCGCGCCGTTCTTCGCAAGCTCCAACGCCCGCCGCATGTAAAACTCGTCTAAATTATTATTTAATTCCATGACTTATACTCTCCGGCCTCGCGCTTTGCCTGAGCCTTTTTCGAAATATGCGAGCCGAGTTTAACTGCATAGCCCTTGCGCTCCAAAATATTTTGCATTCGGTGCATGAACGGGCAGGGCTGTTTATGCGCACTGTCAGAGCAGATGCACGAAGCCAGATGCACTATCACGTCTTGCTTATCAAAATTTATTTTCGCAAGCTTTTTAGTTAAATGCTCGAACTTCGCCGTTATAAAATTGCCGCAGCACCCGCCGCAAGTCATGCTCATATAGCGCGTATCGCTGTCATAATTTGCAAACGCTCCGGCGCGTTCATAAAAATCATTCATGCACGCAAAGCCGCTGCAGCGTTTTGTCACGTCGTCACACTGAATTACTACAATTAATTTGCCCATAAATTATTATTTACACTCCTCTTTTAAATATTACAGCATCCCGTCACTTAGCTTAACAAAATTTTATTTACTCTCCTCGTGATACTCTTTCTCCGTGTTCACGTTCCAGATATTAGACTTGTCTTTAATTCCATTCAAAATATTTTTCACGGCCTCGAACGACGTACACATCGAGTGATCTATATTATTATACCTGTGCTGGCCGTTGCGCCCGACGCAATATAAATTATTTATATTATCAAGCCATGCTCTCAGCTCGTCAATATTTGCGTAAGTGTCGAAATACGCCGGATAAGCCTTTTTAACCCGCTCAACGTGATAATCTAAAACTAAATTTTTGTCATCAATTAAATCAAGCTTCATCATCTCATCAATGCCAAGCTCCGCAAATTTTTCATCGCTCATGCTCCAAAGCTCGTCGCCCTCGTTGCAAAAATATTCAAGCCCGATCCAGACAGTATTATTAATATCTTTCACGAGATACGGCGACCAGTTATTAAAGACCTGAATGCGCCCCATCTTCACATTCTTGTCATGAACATAAATCCAGTTATCCGGCGTGATATTATTTATAGTCTTGATTTTAGTTTTATTTTCTAAATTTAATTTCTTTAATAAAACTCCAAGCGTCATGTAATCGCGATACGGCAAGCCCTGCGCGATCTTCAAAATATTTTCCGGCGCGTCTTTAATTCCTGCTGCTAAATCTTTAAGCGGCATCGAGCTTATAAAATAATCTCCGGCCTCGCAAATTTCTTTATTATCTTTAATATAAATCACTTCACTAA
>JAFSNU010000403.1 GCA_017447325.1 Synergistaceae bacterium
AAAACTAAATCATAATACGCGCGTTTTGCGGCCGCCGCTATGCTGACGCGCTTTTCACGCTCGTTTTCACGCGAGTTAGTTAAATTTAATTTTTGAATTTCCTGCTGCAATTTATTTTTATTATTATCAAATAATAATTTCGACGCAGTCACGCCCGCGCTCTGCGAGTGATACCTGTCGGACCATTCTTCGTAATTGCCGTTGTAACTTAACGATCCGCTCGCGCTTAACGTTGCTCTGTTATTTGCCTTGACCTGCTCAAGCTGCGCCGCCGCCGCCCGAGTGCCACCCTTCGCATTCCGCAGCGTCGGATGATTTGCAAGCGCAATGTTTAAACAGTCCTGAATGCTGAGATTATTTAAATTCAATTCCTCAGCACTTGCAAAATTAAAATTTAAAATTAAAATTAATAACGCGAAAAATATTTTGCGCAAATTTATTCAGCCCTTTCAATCTCCAAAAATTTTTAAATTTAATTTATTTTATATTAAAGTTATGAAAGAAATATGAAATTAAATTTAATAAATTTTGCATGATATAATTATTTAAAATTTTATTATAAAAAGGGTTGACAAATTTGGAAGTTATGGTACAACGCAACGCAACGCAACGCATTAATGCCTTAAAAGAAAATTTTACTTTATCTGTAATTATTCCATGCTATAACGAGCAAGAAAATATTTTAAATATAGTGCAGAAAGTGCGCGAGTCCGGCGTAAAAAATCAGGAGATTATTATCGTCGATGACAAGAGCACTGACTCAACGCACGAGATTTTAAAGTCGCAAGTCTCGCCGCTCGTCAGCAAAATTATTTATCACGAGAAGAACGCAGGAAAAGGCGCGGCATTACGCACGGGCTTTGCCGCAGCTACCGGCGACATAGTCATCATTCAGGACGCGGATCTCGAGTATGACCCGAGCGAATATATAAAAGTCATAGAGCCGATTTTAAACGGCGAGGCGGACGTCTGCTACGGCTCAAGATTTTTAAATAATAAAGCTAAAGGCTATCTCGCAAATCGAATCGCTAATAAATTTTTAACACGCCTTTCAAATTTATTTACGGGCTTGAAGCTCACGGACATGGAGACGTGCTATAAAGCTTTTAAGCGCGAAATAATTCAAAGCATAATTATCAACGAAAATCGTTTCGGCTTCGAGCCTGAGATCACGGCCAAGATCGCGAAGCTTAATTTAAAAGTCGCAGAAGTTCCCATAAGCTACTCGCCGAGGCTTAAAGAGCAGGGCAAGAAGATTGGATTTAAGGACGGCCTGCGCGCGATTTACTGCATTCTGAAATATAGATAAATAATTTTAAAATTTTAAGCTGGAGGATTTAGATTATGAGAAGAAACAGAGTATTAGTGACGGGCGGCGCGGGCTTTCTCGGCTCGCATTTGTGCGACAGATTATTGCAGGACGGCAATGATGTAATCTGCGTTGATAATTTATTCACGGGCAGCAAAGATAATATACGCCATTTATTAGACAATCCGTATTTTGAATTTATTCGCCATGACGTGATTAATCCGATTTATATCGAGTGCAATCAAATTTATAATTTGGCCTGCCCGGCGAGTCCGATTCAATATCAGCGCGACCCTATTTATACGACTAAAACTTCAATGTACGGAGCGTTTAACGCGTTAGGCCTTGCGAAGAGAACCGGCGCGAGAATTTTGCAGGCGAGTACGTCCGAAGTTTACGGAGATCCCGAGAGCAGTCCGCAGGTCGAGAGCTACAGAGGCTGCGTTAACACGATAGGCATTAGAGCTTGTTACGACGAGGGCAAGCGCATTGCCGAGACTTTATTTTTTGACTATCACCGCAAGCATCATGTTGATATTAAAGTCATGAGAATTTTTAACACGTACGGGCCTCGAATGGACAGCGGCGACGGGCGCGTTGTCTCAAATTTTATAGTGCAGGCTTTAAAGAACGAAGATATTACTATATACGGCGACGGCAGCCAGACCAGAAGCTTTTGCTACGTTGACGATTTGATTAACGGCATGGTCGCGTTAATGAACAGCCGCGGCGGATTCACAGGCCCGGTTAATATCGGCAACCCGGGCGAGTTCACAATTAAGCAGCTTGCAGAAATTATTATAAAATTAACGGGCTCGAGTTCAAAGCTTGTCTATGA
>JAFSNU010000404.1 GCA_017447325.1 Synergistaceae bacterium
TAAATAAAATTTAAAATTAACGCGCCTGAAGTTTTAAATTTTAAAATTTTAAGCGCGTTTTATTTTATCTAATAAAATTAGTTAAGACAGGCTGCTCGTACTCGGGCAAATTAATTCCGGCCTTGCGTCCCGCGTCGATGCACTTTAACAGCCAAGCCATGTTTAAGCCTAACGTGCGCATTGTTTGAAGACCTTCTAAATCTTGCCGCGCTTCGTCTGGAGTCATGCCGTGAATTTGATTCCAGTACTGCGACGGAACGACCGGCATGTTGCAAATCGTGAAATATTTATTTAATCTATCGAAGCTTGCAGTTGCTCCGCCTCGTCTGCATGACACGACAGACGCGCCGAGCTTGCCTGCTAATTTATCTGCGTTCACAAAGAAAAATCTATCGAGAAACGCCGTGAGCTGTCCGGCAGGGCCTGAGTAATAGACCGGTGAGCCGACTATAATTCCGTCGAACTCGTCAAGCCTTGAGCTTAACTCGTTGACTTTGTCGTTTTGAATGCACTTGCCCGTCTTAAAGCAGCTGAAGCATGATATACATCCGGCTATAGGCTTATTGCCGAGCCATAATATTTCCGTCTCTATTCCCTGAGCCTGCAAAGTTTTTTCAACTTCGCTTAACGCAACGTCGGTACAGCCGTGCTGCCTTGGGCTGCCGTTGATTAATAAAACTTTCATGTTAAATAAACTAACTCCCCTCGAAAAATTTAAATTAAAATTATTATAGCATGAAAAATTTTTTGAGATTAAAGCTAAGAGCTTGAAAAATTTTTCTTGATCAAAAAATTTTTGAACTAAAAATTTTGCGTGAGTTTATTTTTGTAAACGCGAGTGCAATTAATTGTGATAATTAAATTTACACGGTCTGTTTGTAGCTGAAAATGTAGCTGAAAAATTTTGAGTTTAGTACGTGAAAAGTTTTGTTAATTAAAATTATTATAGCATGAAATTTTTGCGTGAGTTTATTTTTGTAAACGCAAGTGCAATTAATTATGATAATTAAATTTACACGGTCTGTTTGTAGTTGAAAATGTAGTTGAAAAATTTTGAGTTTAGTCCTGAAAAAGTTTGATGAGTTAATTTATTATAACATGAAAAATTTTTGTAAGTGTATTAAAAATTTTTGCGCGTAAGAGTTTGAATATATTATAATTTATTAAAATAAAATTTGAAAGGACGAGACGCGGAGCATGAGAGATATTTATGATTTGGACAGATTTAAACGGGCGCAGTTCGCGATGTACGATCAGGCGTTGGCGGAGATGAAGGCCGGACGTAAGCGTAGCCATTGGATTTGGTATATTTTCCCGCAGATTGCCGGTCTTGGCATGAGCGAACTGTCTCAGAAATTTGCGATTAAAAGTTTAGACGAGGCGAAAGCTTATCTTGAAGATGACAAACTGCGCGATCATCTTGAAGACATTTGCGGCGCGTTATTAAAGCTTGAGACTTGTGATGCCGTGCAAGTCATGGGAGACATTGACGCAATGAAATTAAAATCTTCGATGACTTTGTTTGACGCGGTGTCGCAAGAGCAAGATAATATTTATAATAAAGTCTTAGCGAAATTTTTTGATGGTGAAAAAGACGAGAAGACTTTAAATATTTTAAATAAAATTTAATTTTAAATTAATTTTAAACTGGAGGCGTTTTAAACATGAAGACAGCGGCAGTATTTTTGATTGACGACTTTGAAGAGACTGAAGCCTTGACTACGGTCGATATTTTGCGGCGCGGCAAGGTCGATGTTTTAACGGTGTCTTTGACCGGCAATATTGAAGTCAAGGGCAAGCATAATGTTATAGTCAAGGCTGACGAGTTTTTCGACAATGCTATTAAGCGCGAGTTCGACATGCTTATAATCCCCGGCGGCACTACAGATCATGCTAAACACACGGGCTTGATTAATTTAGTGCAGGAATATAATGCGCAGGGCAAGCCCATTGCGGCGATATGCGCAGCTCCGGCGGTTTTAGGCGCGGCGGGAGTGATAAAGGGCAAGAAGGCAGTCTGCTACCCTGGCATGGAATTTTATTTAGAGGGCGCGTTTGTCGGCGAGAATAATATTGAAGTTGACGGCAATATTATCACGGCAAAAGGTCCGGCCATAACGCCGTACTTTGCGCTCGAGCTGCTGAAAATTTTGCGCGGCGGCTTGATTGCGGAAGAAGTAGGCCAAGGATTTTTGATGCCGTTAATTAAGTAAAATAATTTATAATTTTATTAATTTATTATTATTATATTATTAATATTATTAAAGGAGTTTTGTTCAGCATGAAAAAATTTTTATTAAGCTTGATGTTAGTTTTAGTTTTAAGCTCGTGCGCGTTCGCGGCCAAGCCTAAGATCACTATTTATACTTCAATGTATGAAGATGTTATTGAGGCTATGGCGAAAGTTTTAAACGCGAAATTTCCGGACTATGACATCGAATTTTTCTACGGCGGAACGGGAACGCTTCAGGCTAAAATTGCCGCCGAGCTCGACGCGAAAAAATTAGGCTGCGATATATTAATGGCCGCTGATCCTTCTTATTCGTTGGAATTAAAAGCCGCCGGGCTGCTCCACGCTTACAAGTCTAAAGAGGCTGAGAACTTAGCTCTTGAATATGACCCGGACGGCTGCTGGTATCCCGTAAGAAATTTGAACATGATTCTTGCGTATAATTCTGAGTTATTTAAAAAGGAAGATCTGCCCAAGAGCTTTAAAGATTTTGCTTATGA
>JAFSNU010000405.1 GCA_017447325.1 Synergistaceae bacterium
CTTTGCCGGCCTTGTAACGGCTGCGGTAACCGGCAAAATTGATTTAGCGATGTCTAATTTAAATATCACGAGAGAACGCGCGGAAGTAATAGATTTTAGTGATGCTTTATTTGAAATTCCCGTTGGAATTTTAGTTAAAGCACCGGAGCAAGCGCAAGAGCAAAATAATTCGATCATCACGCATAAATCGCAGCTTAATGCAAAAGTATTTAAAGTAGGAGTAAACGAGGGCAGCGCGGCAGTGATTATAACTGAAAACGAACTGCCGAATGCAAATCTTGTTTATCTTGCGCCGCAGGACGCATACGAGGCTGTGAAGCGGGGAATGATTGACGCGTATATATTTGAAAGATCTAATCTTGAGATCGCGATTAAACAGGGACTTAAAGGCGTGAGACTTTTAGATAATAATATGGACGAAAGTGTCAAGATTGCGGTCGGAATTTCGCGTAAAACTAAAATTAAAGATTTAAAAGATAATATAAATAAATTTGTAGCTGAGATTAAAGCCGACGGGACTTTAAACGATATAAGCAAGAGATGGCTCGTTGATAAAAATTATAAAATGCCGGATATTAAATTAAATAAAAATAGTAATAAATTAATAATCGGCACTGTAGGCATGGTCGAGCCTTATACATTTTATCAAGATAAAAAACTTTCCGGCTTGGATATCGAGCTTGCGTATAGATTTGCGGCGTGGCTTGACGCTGATATAGAATTTAAAATATATGACTTTGCCGGGCTTATCGCGGCTCTTGCGGCAGGCAAAGTTGATTTAGCAATGTCTAATTTAAATATCACGAGAGAACGCGAGGAAGTAATAGACTTTAGTACGCCGTTATTTGAAATGCCCGTCGGAATTTTAGTTAAAGCAGTTAAATATGACGAGCAAGCTCAAATAACACGCAAAGAGCAGCTTAATAATAATAAAATAAGAATAGGCGTGAACGAGACAACGGCGACGCTGGAGGCTGTCAAGAAAGAGCTGCCCAATGCTAATATAGTTTATATGGACATGCTGCATGGCTACGAGTCAGTAGCGCAGGGCAAGATAGACGCGTACGCTTACGAGCGCGTTCAAATGGAACTCGCAATTAAAAACGGCTTAAAGGGCGTAAGATTATTAGACGAGAATTTTGACGAGACGCTTAAAGTCGCCGTTGGAATTTCACATGAGACTAAAATTAAAGATTTAAGAGATAAGTTTAATAAATTTCTCGCGGAGATTAGAGCCGACGGAACTTTTCAGGATATGCGTACGCGCTGGGTTATTAATAAAGATTATAATATGCCTGAGATTAAGTTAAATTTAGAAAATCCTAAAGAGCATTTAAGGGTAGGTACGGCTGGAATGATTCCGCCGTTCTCGTTCTATAAGGACACTGAGCTTGCAGGCTTTGATATAGAGCTTGCGTATAGATTTGCGGCGTGGCTTGACGCTGATATAGAATTTAAAATATATGACTTCGGCGGCATTGTCGCGGCTGCTGCAGCAGGCAAAATTGACTGCATTATGTCAAATCTTCAAATCACGGATGATAACAAAGATAGAATTATGTTCAGCGATCCGTTGGATGAAAAGCCGAGCGGAATTTTAGTTAAAGATAATAATATTAATATAGCTGAGACAGAGCCGGAGCTTAAAACTTTTAACGACTTAAATAATAAGCGCGTTTCGATGCTCACCGGCGCACCGTTCGCCGATCTCGTTAAATCTAAAGCCCCGGGCGTGAAAGACTTCACATATTTTAACAGCATGGCAGATTTAACCCAGGCTTTAAAGTCTAATAAAACTGACGCGATATTAATAAATAATGCCGTGCTGCAGCTTGCGGTGAATAAAAATCCTGATTTAATAATGTTCCCTGAGAGCTTGCAAAGCGGCGCGTTTGGAATTGCGTTTAATAAAGATAATAATAATTTAAAATTATGGCAAGAGGCGTTTAATAAAATTGATAAGGCTAAAATTCAAGC
>JAFSNU010000406.1 GCA_017447325.1 Synergistaceae bacterium
AGTTGTGACAAAGTCAGGGACTTTAATAGATTTAAATTTTATAAATTTAATTCATGTTGAGAATGTAATTAACTGGGCGAGCCGGGGGGCGCATAAGTTATTAAAAGCTTTTGACGCGTTCAAGCTTGATGTTAATAATAAAATCTGCGTTGATATAGGCGCATCGACGGGCGGCTTCACGGATGTGTTATTAGCTAATCAAGCTAAAAAAGTCTATGCAGTTGACGTTGGCTATGGGCAATTAATATGGCGGCTTGCAAGTGACGCGAGAGTTGTCGTCATGGACAGAGTGAACGCGCGAAATTTAGAGCCGGAAGATTTTGATGATGATAATATAGATTTTATAACTTGCGATGCTTCGTTTATATCTATAAAATTAATCTTGCCGGTGATAAATAAGATATTAAGTTTAGATTTAACAAGCGAGGCGGTGATATTAATTAAGCCGCAGTTCGAGGCCGGGCGCGAGCGTTTAGGTTCTAAAGGCGTTGTGCGGGATGCTGAAGTTCACGCTGAAATTCTGCGCGAAGTTACGAGCTTTATTCAAAGACAGAACGGACGAGGAGACGCCTCGCCGCCCTTGAAAGGGGAGATGTCACGCAGTGACAGAGGGGTGCAAGCGCAGCAAAATTTATTTATCTCAGGCCTGACGCATTCGCCGATTTTAGGGCCGGAGGGCAATATTGAATTTTTGTGCCGGCTTACGAGGCTTAATAATAATTTTGAGTTTGATATTGACGAGCTCGTGAGCAAGGCGCATGAAGAATTGAAATAAATTTTAGACTTTGGGAGATATATAAATATGAAGAAGCAAGCTAATAATAATTCGCAGGGCATATTAAATTATATTTTGTTAGTTTTGATTTTCGCGGGAATAATCGCGGTCGGATCATGGCTGTATAAGAACGAGGCGAAAATAAATCTTGAAGCTAATTTAAAAGTATTGCATGACAAGGCAGATTTATTATACTCGCAAATTATAAACAGCGATTTAAAATCATGGCTTAACGATAAGCCTGTTGGAGAAGTTGGACACGCGGCGTTTCTGTCTTTAAGCGGCGGCAAGTCGCGGGCGAGAGTTTATAAAGGCACTGGCAAGACTTTAGACGAGGCTTATAATAACGCAGTTAAAGCAGTTGAGGCCGGACTGGATGCTTGGCCGGAGAATATTAAATGGCTCAAGGCTGATATTGCTTTTGACTCGAGAGCTATTAATGCTAAAGACTTAAAGCGCGAAGTTAAAGCGGCGCGTCATGAGTTTTATAGAAATAGTTTAGCGTTTGATAAAGATTTTAAGTTGGCTTTATTAGAGGCTGAATTGAACGGCGCAAAGATTTATGAATATAAAGACGGCGGAATTGATTTAGATTATTTAAATAATTATTTGCGCAAGTCCGCTAGATCTAAATTAAAGGCATTGCCTGAAAATTATATTTTGTTCAACACGCGGGGCTGGCTGTGTGACGAGAATAATAAAGTTTACAGCTTGATATATGACGGCTTGAATTACGGACGGCGCGATGTGAAAGTTGATAATCAATTTGCCCGCGAGCTTATCACTAAGTCGGGCGAGTTTTTATTAACGCAGCTTAACACTGACGGAAGTTTTATATACGGAATGTATCCAAGATTTGACAATAATATTAAGAGCTATAATATTTTGCGGCACGCGGGGACGACTTGGGCGTTATGTTTAAATTACAGAATTAATCCAAGTCCAAAATTAAAGCAGGCTATCGAGAGCGCGTTAAAATATCTTGCGTCTCAAGTTGTCTATAAAGATAATAATACGGCTTATGTCAACGAGGCCAAGGCCGGCGAATTAAAACTCGGCGGAATTGGAATTGCAGTTCTCGCATTCACCGAGTACATGGATTTATTTAATAATAAAGATTATTTAGAGCTCTGCGATAAATTAGGCTCGGGAATTTTTAGCATGATGGATCTGGAGTCCGGCAAGTTCGTTCATGTTTTAAATAATAAAAATTTTGAGCTGAAAGACGCGTATCGGACTGTCTATTACGACGGCGAGGCGACGTTCGCGCTCGTGAGGCTGTACTCTCTGACTAAAAATCAAAAATATTTGGACGCGGCGCTTAAATCCGTAAATAATTTTATTGCTAATAATTATATTAAGTATAGAGATCACTGGATCGCTTATAGTTTAAACGAGCTGCTTAAATATAATAACGATCCGAAAATTTATAATTTTGCGCTTGAAAATGCGTTTGCAAATTTACGCGAGATTGAGAGGCGGGACACGACGTATCACACTTATCTTGAATTATTAATGGCGGCGTTCGAAGTCTATGACAGGATGCCTGACGCAAGCCTTGCAGAGCTTAATAAATTTAATGTTAAAGATTTATTAAATGCGATTAAAGCTCGAGTTGACCGGCAGCTTAACGGCTATTTCTTCCCAGAGTACGCAATGTACATGGCGAGGCCGGACAAGATACTTGACACGTTCATGGTTCGGCATGACGGCTATAGAGTTAGAATCGACGACGTTCAGCATAATATAGGCGGCTATTATTTATATTACAAAAATTACGACAAGCTTGTGAAGCACGGGCTGAATTAATTATTAATATCGAGACAGGAGATTTAATTAAAATGCGTGAGTTATGGGAATTATACAAAACTTTTGCGGGAATCGGAGCGGTGACGTTCGGCGGCGGCTATGCGATGCTGCCGATCTTAGAGCGTGAGCTTGCGGACAAACGCGGCTGGACTGACATAAACGAATTGCGTGATTATTTCTCGATCGGACAATGCACGCCCGGGGTTATCGCGCTGAACGTATCGACCTTTATCGGCGAGAAACGCGGCGGCGTTATGGGAGCTGTTGCGGCAAGTGTGGGATTTTTGACGG
>JAFSNU010000407.1 GCA_017447325.1 Synergistaceae bacterium
TCCTGCATAATTTCTTTTAAAGCACTTTCAGTCCTGCCCTCGCATCTCGCAGTGATAACCGACTGTGTATTCGACGCGCGTATTAAGCCCCAGCCGTCCTGATATAAAATTCTTATGCCGTCGATAACGCTCGCGTGATAAAATTTTAACGCCTCGTTTTTAATATCCTCTACTACTTTAAATTTTAATTCATCACTGCAATTAATTCTTGCCTCTTGCGTCGCGGGATAGACCGGGATAGACTTTACAAGCTCGCTTAAACTTTTATTAGCCTTGTCCATAATTCTTAAAACCCGTCCGGCAGCGTAAAACGAGTCGTCAAAGCCGTAATACTCGTCGGCAAAAAACATATGGCCTGAATACTCGCCGGCAAACGGCGCGTTTATCTCACGCATCTTTGCCTTAATTAAAGAATGCCCGGACTTCCAGTACAAAACCTCGCCGCCTAATTTTTCAACTTCTTCAGCCAAGGCCATGCTGCACTTAGGCTCTATTATAACTTTCGCGCGTTTATATTTTTCATTCTGCAAAATTTCGCGCCAGTACAACGCCATTAATCTATCGCCGAAAATTACTTCGCCCGTGTCATCAACAACGCCAATTCTATCCGCGTCGCCGTCAAACGCAAAGCCTATATCAGCATTATTTAATTTAACAGCTTTAATTAAATCCTGCAAATTTTCGCGCTTCTGCGGATCAGGATGATGATTAGGGAATTTTCCGTCATGCTCGCCGTAAAGCTCTATGCACTCGCAATTTAACATCTCAAAAAATTTCTGTGCAAGGCCGCCCGCCGCTCCGTTGCCGCTGTCGCAAATTACTTTAAATTTTTTATTTAAATTAAATTTAGCTTTAAGCATATTTAAATATTCATGCTTAATATCTCTATGCTCAAGCGTGCCGTCTCCAAGCTCAAACTCTCCGGCCTCGATTGCGCGTCTTATAGCTTGAATATCATCGCCCCATAAAGTCCCGAACTCGGCACATAATTTAAGGCCGTTCATCTCCGGCGGATTATGGCTTCCCGTCACCATAACGCCGCCCTTTAAATTAAAATATTTCTGACTCCAGTATAATAAAGGCGTCGTCACGACTCCAATATCAATTACATTAACGCCCGTGCTTAACAAGCCCTTAATTACAGCGTTCTTAATGCGTTCAGTCGAAAGCCTAATATCTCCGCCGACGGCTGCCTGCCTGATGCTCTTATTAACAAGCCGCGTCCCGTAAGCTCGGCCTATCGCATATACAGCTTCGTCCGTCAAATCCTGCTCAGCGTTGCCTCTAATATCATATTCCCTGAAAATATTAGCCTTAATCTGCATAAATATCAGCCCCGCTTTTATAATTTTTATAATTTAAAAATTTTTATTTATAAATTAATTTTTATAATTTTAATAACTCAGGCAAAGTCTCCTCAAAGTTCACGCCGTACCATGGCTTATCAGGGCTTTCAAGCGTGACTTCAATCGTGTGAGCCGTATAGTCCGCCGCAATACGCGCAGCGTCCCGCCAGTCCAAGCCTTTCAAA
>JAFSNU010000408.1 GCA_017447325.1 Synergistaceae bacterium
GCGAACGATTTTATCGTAAAGCCTTTCCAGCCGTAGCGAGTTATCGAGGCTATCACGAAAGTATTATCATAATTTTAAATTTAATAAATTAAAATTAAAAATAATTTAAAAATATTTCATGACGGCGGATACAAGTCTGGCCGCTTATTTAATTAGAGTTTCGCTTGCTTTAGCTTTGCTGATTGCCTTTGCGGCGTTTGTTAAATTTAAATTTAATAAGACGCGCGGGCTGGCGGCAAGTTCGGGGGCGGAGATTTTAGCGTCCTTATCTTTAGGTAAGGATGCTTTTTTTGTTGTGCGGTGCGGCCCTGATGTTATAGCTTTTATAACTGGCAGCTCAGGAATTTTATTAGCGGGCAAATGGAAGTATGACGACTGGATTAAATTTAAAATTAATAACGAGCAAGAGTCTAAATAAATTTTTATTAATATTATTAATTTTATTAATAATATTTTTATTTAGGGTTGACTTATGCTTTGCGGCTGTAAGAACTGACGCGCTGTCGGGAATTCCCCTGCCGTCGCTGCAAATCGGAGTGACTCCTGCCGACTCGCCCCGGGACGTTGCGTTGTCGCTGCAAATTCTTGCGGTGATGACTGTATTAAGTTTAGTCCCGGCGATATTATTAATGCTCACGAGCTTTACGCGAATAGTAATAGTGTTGGGCTTTGTTCAGAGGGCAATCGGACTTCAGCAGTCTCCGCCTCAGCAAGTCATAGCGGGCTTGGCTTTATTTTTAACGATGTTCACGATGTATCCGACTTGGAACAGAGTTTATCAAAATGCTCTTGCGCCGTACATGGCCGGAGAGATACCGGGCAATGTTGCGTGGCAGAACGCCGAAGCACCGGTGCGTGAGTTCATGATGCGATACACGCGTCAGGAAGAACTTTCATTAATAATATCTATGTCGCAGGAAGAGCGGCCGGCGAATCAAAACGACGTGCCGACGAGAGTTTTAATTCCGGCGTTTATGCTCAGCGAATTAAAAACTGCGTTTCAAATGGGCGTTGTAATTTATATTCCGTTTATAGTCGTTGATATGGTCGTGTCGAGCGTGCTGCTTGCAATGGGAATGATGATGCTTCCGCCGATGATGATCTCGCTGCCGTTTAAAATTTTATTATTCGTGATGGCGGACGGCTGGAATTTGGTCGTCATGAGCATATTGAAGAGTTTTACCAATGTGCCGTAAATTAAAATTAAAAAATTAAAATTAGAGAGGCGGGCCTGAGGAATGGGCGTGACTGTGTTAAGTCTTTATGATATTTTGAGCGGAGCTGTCTGGACGCTGTTCTCGGTGGCTTTGCCGATTTTGATTGTCGCAATGTCAGTTGGATTATTAATAGGAATTTTGCAGACTGCGACGTCTATTCAGGAGCAGACTTTAATATTTATTCCAAAAATTATTGCCGTTTTCGTGTGTATACTTTTGCTTGCGCCTTGGATGAGCCAGCGAATGCTCGTCATGACGCGCGAAATTCTTGGCCAGCTTGAAAGATTTATCCAGTAATTAATTATTTAATTATTAATTATTAAAATTAAAAATAAAATTGCGCGGGATTGAACTTCCAACGCAGCTGTTAATCGCTTATTTACTGCTGCATTTAAGATTTGTAGGGATGACGTTTAACTCGCCGGTGTTCACGGGCATAATGGCGCCGACGCCGGTTCGCTATATCTTTGCAGTTATATTAACTTTCGCATCTGTATATTCAGCCGGAGATACGCAAATCGCGTTAATAAATTTCGATAATGTTTTCACGCTTGTGATCTTAGCAGTGCGTGAATTAATAATAGGCTTATCTTTTGGATTTTTGTCGTCGCTGCCGTTAGTTGCCGTGAGACTTGCCGGCGAGCAGATCGGAACTGTTATGGGCTTTTCAATGGCTCAAGTCATGGATCCAATGACGCAGGCGGAGACGTCGTTAATCGGCCAGTTAAATTTTTTAGTCGCCTTATGGTTTTACTTTCACTGGAACGGACATTTATTAATGATCAGAGCTATTATCGAGAGCATAAAGCTTGTGCCGCTCGGGCAATTATCATTTCTTCCTGCCGGAGACGTCGCGGTCGGAACGTGGCTTCAAAATTTATTCAGCATAGGAATGCGAATAGTCGTGCCGTTTTACTGCGCACTTGTCCTGTCAGATATTGGCCTTGGATTTTTGGCGCGCACTGTGCCGCAGATGAATATATTTGTTGTAGGCCTGCCTGTTAAAGTTGCGCTGGGATTTTTTGTTTTAGCGGCGGTGCTGCCTTTAGCAGTTGATATGCTGTTCCCGTTAATGGAACGTTGGATTGAGTTTGCGCTCGGAGCTATTATGCTATGGCGATAAATTTTAAATTTAAAAATTTTGTGAGTGAGCAAGAACTTGAGGGTTTGAAGAATTTTAAATTTAAATTTAATCTCCAGTTCTTCGGGCAAGAGCGGACTGAGCCGGCAACGCCACGCAAGCGCGAGAAAGTCCGCGAAGAAGGCCGCGTGTGCGTGAGCAAAGACTTGACTGCTGCAACTGAGCTTATAGTCGGCTTGATGGGAATGCTGATGCTCGGGGCGTTGACCTGGCGGACTCTCACTTATTTAATAACTTTCAGCGTAAATTTTATTGGCGACAAAACTTTAAACGACGACGGCTGGCTTTATTTCGTGTCGTGGGAAGCTATTCAAGATTATTTTATATCATGGCTGCCGCTTGGATTATTAATCGCGCTGTTCTCGGTTATAGTTTTAGTCTGTCAGGTCGGCTTCGCGTTCACGAGCGAGCCGTTTAAACCAAAATTCGACAGGCTTAATCCGATTTCAGGCATGAAAAAAATTATCTCGCTGAGATCTATAGTTGAATTATTAAAGGGCTTGTTAAAGGCGAGCCTGTTTGCGATCGTGATTTACACGGCTATAAAAAATTATTTGCCCGAGACTTCTAAGACTATGCAGATGCCTTTGGCGATAGGCGGATCTGTCTTCTGGGACATGCTTTGGACGCTGGCAATGCGGCTCGCGGCGATGCTGTTGGTCATGGCGTGCGCCGATTATCTTTATCAAAAATGGGAATTCGAACGCTCTATAAAGATGAGCAAGCAGGAGATTAAAGAAGAGTATAAACAAATGGAAGGCGACCCGCAGGTCAAGAGCAAGATCAGGCAGAAGCAGCGCGAGATGGCCAAGCAGCGAATGATGGCGGACGTGCCGAAGTCCGACGTTGTTATCACTAACCCGACTCACTTAGCTATTGCGTTGGCTTATGAGCGCGAATTAATGTCCGCGCCGCAGGTTATTGCGAAAGGTCAAGACTATTTAGCCTTGCAGATAAGAAAAATAGCAGAAGAAAATAATATTCCGGTCATAGAGAACAAACCGCTTGCTTGGGCGTTGTACGAGCAGGTCGAGGTCGGCGAAGAAATTCCGGCGGATTTATACCGAGGCGTCGCTGAGATCTTAGCAATGGTCTATAAACTTAAAGCAAAATAATTTTAATATAAAAGCTCAGGGAATTATTATTGCCCTGAGCTTTATTATTATTTAATTTAAATTTTAATTAACGCGATCTCTTAAAGCTCAAGCTAATTAAACTTAAAGCTAATAAGCTTAACGCATTAAAGCTCATGCCGCAGCCGCCGCTCGAGCCGTGACTGCTTGTCGCGTTCTCGCCGTTCGTGCCGTCCTCGCTGTTGCCGCCGATGTTCTCGCCTGAGACAGACTCTTTCGCGCCGATGTCAGGAAGTCCTGAACGGGTCGCGCTCTCCTCGTCTATAGAAATATTAGGCGTGAAGTCTAATTCAAGCTTCGTTTTAACCTCGCCGGCAGCAAGGCCTTTGTCAATTAATTTCTCGTCCTCGGTGTTGCCAGTCACAAGCCTAAACACAGGGAGACCGTTTACAGGTTCAACAGGCGTTGCCTCGCGTCCCGCCCAGTTCAAGTCAGCAATGCAGTTCTCAGTCTTTACAGCTCCGACTAATACATCGCCGCTTGAATACGCGCAGTTATATAAACTTATCGAGCCTTTGTTAAGCTTTATATAATTACTCGCTGACTCGTTATAAAAAATCGAGTTCGCCGCTTGAATTTTTATATTATCGTCAAAGTCTCCCGTTGCAATTTCTGCGCCTCTCTTGGCTGAATTATTTACGAAAGTGCAGTTAATTATATTTGCCGTTCCGTCAACGTACAAGCCGCCGCCAGGCCGTCCGTTACCTGCCGTGTTGCCGGTGAAAGTGCAGTTAGTGAGATTTAACGCGCACATGCCGTTGACATAAATAGCTCCGCCGTAACGATCGGCTTGATTATCAATAAACGTGCAGCGTTCGATATTTGCATTTGCACCCATCACTAAATAAATCGCGCCGCCGTTGTTGCCGGAAGAGCTGCGCCTGAATGTGCTGTCCTTTATGTTCAGCTCGACAAGCCCCATTGCCTTAATTGCTCCGCCGTACGAGATCCCGTCGGTTAATTCATTGTCAACAAATATGCAGTTCTCAATGTCGAAAGAGACGTACTGAACGAGATTTATCGCAAGGCCGCCGTTGCCGTCTGAGATCGTCAGTCCCTGAAGTAAAATTTTCATTTTGCTTCCTTCGCAGTCGATGACGCTCGCTGAGCCTTTAGTCTTCATCTTCAAAACGGGCTTCGGGTCATCCTGAGACGACGCGCCTCGGCCTTTAAGTGCGACGCTGCGCTCAATCTTCAGCGTGTCCTCAACTTCAATATCGTTTGAAATAATAATCGTGTCAGCGCTAACGTTGCTTAAAGCTGCGGCAAGCTCCGAGTAACCGCTCACGGTCACAGTGTCGGCAAAAGCGCATGACGCAAAAATTAAAACAAAAATTAAAACTAATACGCGTTTCAATTTAAAAACTCCTTTCATTAATAATTAATAATAATAATATATTTATAAATTTTATTAATCATCTTCCGGAATGTCAAACAAGCCCTCTTCAAGGCCTGAAAGCATGTCGCTGTAATTGCTTGCCGTGCTGTGCTGATGCGTCGATACGTCTTTGTGATGTTTTATAGCAGCCGCTGACTTCGCAATCGGCTGGAGAGTTCCTGCTCCGGCAACACAGCCGCCCGGGCATGCCATGCCCTCGAGCAAATAGCCGTTATACTTTCCGGCCTTAGCAAGGGTAAGCAGCTTGCGGCACTCCTCAAGTCCGTTAGCTCCGGCGGTCTTGACTTCCGCAGCGTCAGGATATAAATCATGAATGCAATTTACAACAGCCGAGGCAACTCCGCCCGAAACTGCGAAGCCTCGTCCGTCTGCGCTCGCTCCGTGCATAGATTTATCAGGCTCTAAATTTTCAAACACTACATCACGCGCCTCGAACATTCCCAGTACTTCTTCAAACGTTAAAACAAAATCAATATCGCTGCGTATAGTGCGCCGTCCGGCCTCGAGTTTCTTTGCCGCGCACGGTCCGATAAACGCAACTTTGCATCCCGGGTGCTGTTTCTTAATAAGCCGCCCGGTCAAGACCATGGGAGTTAGAGCCATTGAAATGCAATTGCTTTGCTCCGGAAATAATTTTTTAGCCATAGCCGCCCAAGCAGGACAGCACGACGTCGCCATAAAGGGCTTCTCCGCCGGGACTTCGCGTATAAAATCTTTCGCCTCTTCGATCGTGCACAAGTCAGCTCCGATTGCAACTTCGACAGCGTCCTCAAAGCCTAAAGCCTTTAACGCCGGCCTAATTTTATTCGGCGCAAGCTCAGCTCCGAACTGTCCGGCAATCGACGGCGCAACGGCAGCATAAACGGGCGTGCCGCTGCGTATGGCTTGTATAGTTTGGAAAATTTGGGATTTGTCGGCTATCGCTCCGAACGGGCAGTTAGCGAGGCACATTCCGCACGAGACGCATTTATCATAATCAATATCAGCCCGCCCGTACTCGTCAGAGCTAATCGCGTTCATTCCGCAGGCCGCAGCGCAGGGACGCTTTAATCTTATAATCGCGCCGTACGGACAGACGTCAATGCACTTGCCGCACTTTATGCACTTCTCTTGATCGATATGAGACCTGCCGGCTTTAAA
>JAFSNU010000409.1 GCA_017447325.1 Synergistaceae bacterium
AAAGTCTTATAGCATTTAAAAATTTTTATATCTTGAAAATCTTCACGCGCTAAAATTTCTTTAATATTATTTAACAAATCATCTAACTCTATCGAGCTTACATACGCGGCTTTTAAAATTAAATTTTTATCATCTTTAAGCTTTATATCTTTTGGATCATCAAGGCCTATTGCCGGGATGTCCTGCGCTTCGACAAGCTCTGACCCCATAGAGTTAGTTATCGCCGCAAGCGTGAATAATTTTTCCTCCGCAAGCTCTCTATTATTAAAATCTTCAAGCTTAAACTCGAACGTCCACCAGAAATTTTTTGAATTATCAGCCTCAGTCTCAGCCTTGCCCGTGCCGTCCTGATCCGGCGACAGCATTTTTAATTTATTATTATTCATATATAAAGGCATAAACATATTCAGCACCCCGTTTAATTAAATATTTAAAAATATTTAAAAATATTTTCGGAGTCAAGCTAAAAATTATTTAACTCGTCTTTTAAAGTCGGATGCTTCTTAAATAAATAATCTAAAACTCTTGAAGCTTTTGCGTTAAAAATTAATTCTTCAGGAAATTTTATCTCTTCAAGCATTTTAACGGCTTGCTTATGACGTCCGACGTCCCAGCAAGTATGAGCGTCTGAATTAACAGAAATATAAACGCCGTGCTTCGCGCAGGCCTTCATAATTTTCTTCGCGTTAATCCTGCTCTGCTCGCTCGTCTCAAACGCGTGATGCTCGTTCAGCTCAACGATTTTATTATTAGCCTTAAACGCTTTTACAACTTCTTCGATATCGAAGCTAAAGGCCGGCGTGTCCGGATGGCCTATCAAATCTACAGCCGGATTTTCAGCTATGGCAATATATAATCCAGTATAATCAAAGCCTGGCTCGGGCGTCAAAATATTTTCGTGAAGGCTCGCGATAACCCAGTCCATCCTAGCTAATAAATTTCGGCCAAAAAACATTTCCGGAAAGTCAACGCTGCCCTGCGTGTCTAAAACATTAAGCTCAACGCCCCGCAAAATCATTACGTTGTTTATATATCTCGGCAAAGCTCTTAAATTTCCGAAATGTAAAATATTTGCGCTGCCCGGCATTGCAGGCGCATGATCCGTCATCGCTAAAATTTTTAAATTCTTAAAGTTCGCGGCCTCGGCATTCTCTTTTATAGTTGAGTACGCGTGTCCTGATGCGACCGTGTGAGTGTGAAGATCAGCCTCTAAAGTTATCATGATTAAATTAACAAACTCTCCCTGTCTTAATCTTTAAAATTTTAATTTAATTTTAATATAAATTTTTACAAAATCAAACAGCCCGCCTTTTATAAAGCGAGCTGTGATTAATATTTTATTTAATTAATTATTAATTTACTTCTCAAGCTCTCCGGCTCTATAGCACGCGACGAAATGCCCGGGCGTGTGTTCTTTTAATTCCGGAGCTCCGGCGCGGCACTTGTCGCAGGCATAACGGCAGCGTCCGGCAAAGCGGCAGGCGTTCGGCGGCTCAATCGGACTCGGCACGTCGCCCTCTAATATAATTCTCTCG
>JAFSNU010000048.1 GCA_017447325.1 Synergistaceae bacterium
GGCGACCGTTACACTACTGAGCAGCATAGAGACACGCTGAAAGTCAACGGCTGGACGTTCGCGCCGGTTGACATAATGGACGAGAACGGAACGGCGATGCTGCCGGTGAAGGGCGGCAAGTGGTTTACTGAGATGTCCGTCGGTAAAGACATGTTAAAATATGACTCGCTTGTTGCATTAACGCACTTTAAAGGACACGTTCAGGGCGGCTTCGGCGGGTCGAATAAGAATATCGGCATAGGCTGCGCGGACGGACGCATTGGCAAGGCGATGATACACACAACTCCTAATCAGCCCAACCAGTGGGATATTGCGAAAGAAGAGTTTATGGAGCGCATGACCGAGTCGACTAAAGCGACTATAGACTATTTCGGAAAGCGCGTGACGTTCATAAACGTGATGCGCAATATGTCGGTATCGTGCGACTGCGAGGGCGTAGCTGCCGAGCCGGTTGTGACTCCGAACGTCGGTATTTTGGGCTCACTCGATATTTTAGCGATAGACCAGGCGAGCGTTGACTTGATTTACGCTATGAAAGAGGACGAGCATCATGCTTTAGTTGAGCGCATGGAGACGCGCCACGGTCTGCGTCAGCTGTCGTACATGAAGGAGTTAAACATGGGCAATAGTAAATATATCTTGATTGATTTAGATAATGACGAGATTAGAATTTGCCCGTCTGAAGCCGTGAAAGATTTAAAGCCGTTTGAAGCTTAAAATTTAAAATTAATATTTAAAGCCTCTGCAAGCTTGCAAAATTTATAGCTTGGCAGGGGCTTTATGTTTTAGTTATAACTCGTTAAATTTCCGTGTTAATACTATGTTTTAGTAAATTAATATTATAAAATTGCTGCTTATAATTATAATCTGCAAGTTTTAATTGCAGGCTGTCTTGCTTTAAATATATTTTAGTGCCTAATTTGCGGGGCAGCGAGACGACGCATGTCTATACTTGTTTTATAGCCGCCTTAATGCTTGCGTACGCAATATATTTAGGCTTGGCGTCAAAATCTCAAAAATTATTTAAAATTATTTAACTAGATTAAATATAAAGCTCCGTTCTACACGTTTATATTTTTGCTGCTGGCCGGTTATGACTATTTGACTTGGTGTTGGCCGTGCCTTTGTTCGCAAATTACACGGGAAAAGTCACGTTTGATATGAATTTGAAGGACGCGGCTAAAGCTGAGAAGGCCGAACTGCGGCTGACTTATCCGTTGTCAGATCAGAATCAGACTATAACTAAGATGGCATTAAGGCAAACCTTGACTCTAAAGTCGGCGTGGAGAGCGACGCCAAGAGCGGCACTGTGTATCTTCATGCAGTTTGTACGAAGCCCGGCGCAGTGCCGACGCTGAAGATGAGCTTCAAGCTTGACTCGCATTACGCAAAGAACTTAAATATTAACGAGACTATGGACGGACTTCCGTCGGAGACTTTAAAATATATCGAGGCGACCCGTCATTGCCGATTAATAAGAGCCTCTGCGCTGATGCAGGTTTGCCGATTAAAGAGGACGCAAAGTTTTTAAGACACGCAAAGAAAATCTATGAATGGGTTATCGCTAACACTTTCAGGTACGAGGGCGTGAAAGAGGGCTGCGGCCTTGCGCTGCCTATTTGCACAATAGAGGAAAAGCAGGGCGGCGGCTATTTTGCAGCTCTGCGAGGCTGGCTGACATTAGCTCGGTGTTTGTTGCTATTACAAGAGCCTCGGGACTTCCCACGAGCGGCGTTTACGGCTTGAGATTTGAGCCGGTGAAGTAAGGGCGAGATTACCGGAAATTATCATTGCTGGCCTGAGTTTTATGTGCCTGGAACAGGCTGGGTGCGGACGTCCGCAAGAAGATGCTGAACGAGAAGATAGAGAAAGTTGAAGATTTCAAGAAATGGAGCGGAGACGAGTTATTACGCATAGCGTTAAACCGTAGAATTTTGCGGAGAATTTATGACGGGAAGTTTTAATAATAACGCGTTAATAATATTTTCGCGCCTGCCTGTAGGGAGCGAGACTAAAACGCGTCTTGCAGGCGTGTTGACTGAGCAGGAACGAGAGCAGCTGCATAGCAAAATATATTTAAAAGCGTGTTATAGTTTAGAGATAAATTTAATAAGCTTGATGTTTATCTTTACTGGACGAGTGCTAAAGCTGATATTAAAGATTATATTAATCTTATACCCCAAGGCTTTATACTGCGCAGACAGTGCGAGAGCGGGGGCTTGGGCGACAGAATGCGCGAGGCCATGCTCGCTATATTTATAGATAATAATTATAATCGCGCTTGTTTAATCGTCTGTGATATTCCGGACTTGAAAGCTGAGAATTTAGAACACGCGTTCAATGCGTTAAATTATAATGACGCTGTTATCGCGCTAAGTTCGACGGCGGTTACTGGCTAATCGGCATGAGAAAGTTTATAGATTTATTTAATATAGATTTAAAGCTTTGGGGCGGTCAGGACGTCTTGAGCGCGACGATTAATAAAGTGAAAGCTTGCGGCGAGTCCTGCGAGTTTTAGCTGAGCTGTTAGAAGCTGATAAAAACACGCCGGAAGATTTAGAGCAAGTTTTAAACAGCAAAGCAAGCCTCGCATAGTTTAAAATCATGTAAAACTTCATGCTTAAAAATTTATAGCAAGCCTCGCAGAGCTTAAAGCTTTATAGCTTATTCTAAAATATCAACGGCAGCGCGGCGATTAACACGCAGATAAAAACTAACGGCAAGACAGTCATTAAATTCCAAAATAACATCTTGCGCGCTAATTTCGCGTTAAATAATCCGAAATAATATCCGGCGTTCTGACGCAAAACGCGCGTCGCAATTCCCAAACCGCTGCCCAAGATTAAAGCAAACACGGCCTGAGCGCCCGTCAAGTCTCCGGCCGTTAAACTCCCGCCCGCCATAGACAACGCAGCCGACACGTGAGCAATCGAACTCGCGGCGACCGTCCAGCCTGCAAGCGGTATGAAACTTAAAAATTTTAAATTCATGAATAAATCTTTAAACGCGTTATTTAACACAGGCACTAAAGCATAGGCTAAAGCAAAGAACAGCCAAGCCAGCGGCATTGTCTTTAATAATTTGCGCCATAAATTTAATTTAAAATTAGTTCGAGTTTTATTATCTTGATTAAGATTATTATTTAAGTCGGCCAGCGAGTCTTGATTATCTTTATTCACTCTTCGCAAAATTAAAAATGCGAGTATAAATCTCGCCGCGCTTCGTGCAAACAAAAATAATGCGAATATCAAACCGGGATAGCCGGCCATGCTGAAAGCTAAAATGCAAGTCGCCGGCCATCGCCTTAAATATCCCGGGAACGGCAGCATTAATACTCCCCACAGAGCAGTCCGCTCGTTGATTTTATTTTCCTCAAGCGCAGAAGATAATAAAGCGGCTCCGGCTTTAGAAGACCCAAGGCTTAAAGTCAGCGCAAGCCCCATTATAGAGCCCAGGCCGTGACGTTTTAAAAACGGCGTGATCTTAAACATTAATTTGTCAGCTATTTTAAATCTTAAAATTAAATCGCCTAAGATCAAGCCGATTAAAATATCTATCGTAAGCCAGAGCTCGCCGCGCAGTAAGCCCTTAAAATTTATTAAATTATTCAAGATTTAAATTTTTATTTTATTTATCTATGCAGTAATAACAGCGAAAGATATTCGTCAGGAGATTTTAACGCGTCCTCGCCGTAATAAATTTTCTGATCAGGCAAGCCCGCCCGGTCAACTCTAACTATCTCCCGCCATGTGCCAGTCTGCATTACCATTTCTTTTAACGAATCTTTCAGCGCGCTCGGCTTATACACAGCCGCGGCCTCGGCGTATTTTAAAGCCTGCTCGATGCGTTTAATATTCGCCGTGCCGGGGATGACGCACAAAATATCCTCGCCCATGGCCAAAAATTTTTTCGCGCATGAAGCCGCCAGCGAGTGAGCCGATATGCCCGGGATTAATTCAAGCTCTAAATTAATATCTTTAAAATTATTCTGCCACACGTCGTATAAATACGCTCCGGTCGCATACAACGCCGAGTCTCCGATAACAGGCAGCAAAATATTATTCGCATTTTCCCATAAAGATTTTAAATTATTAAGCTGCTCTAAAATAATCGCGTCGCGCTTAATATTATCTTTGATCATCGGGAATATAAAAGGCGTGAAATTTTTATCAGCGCTTAAATTAGCCTTTAACGCCTCGCCTGCGACGCTCGCCTTGCCCTCGCGCGTGACAGGCTCTAAAATTAAATCAGCCCGCTCCGCCGCTTTAATTGCCGCTTTAGTAACTAAATCAGGATCGCCTGGACCTACGCCCGCAACTGTCAATCTCATTTTGAATAAACAACTCCCGTTTAAAAATTAAAATTTTATTTTATAATTTAAATCTAAAAAATTTTCGGCTTGAGTTCAAAAAATTTTTCAACTACAAAAATTTACTATAAATTATTTTGCCGCAATAATTTATAAAATTAATTTTAAAAATAATACTACACAAAATTTTTTCAAGCTCGCCCGTCTTGCATCGCAAAATATTTTTAAATAAAAATTTATAATATAATTTATTATAGCTTTAAAGTCTTAATTTAAAGTAAAAGTTTGGAGGATTTATTGAAATTGCGCGAGAGATTTTTTGGCGTGTTAATTGCGGCATTGATCGCAGTATGTTTGCTTGCAGGAGCGGGAGCTTATTTAGTTAATAAAATTATTTACGAGGCGAATTTAGATTTAAATGAAGAGCAGGAAAATAATTTAAATAATTTTAAAGAGCCGGAAGTTTTAGCAGTGAGCGTCGCAAGCGAAGAGTCAGAGAGCGAAGATTTAATTTTAAGTTCAGAAGACGCGAACGGGGATTTAGATTTAAATAATTTAGAGCCCGAGCCGGAAAATAAAATTTATAACGCTAATATTATTAATAATGTTAAAGATGATAAAGACGATAAAGATGAAAATAAAATTAAGAGTGAGAATAAAAATAATTTAAAAAATAATATTAAGCCTAAGAGCCGGCGCGTCAAGACGAAAGTTAATAAAAAGGATTTAAGCGAGTATAAAGTTAAAGCAATAAAGGCCGACGAGGATGATTTTATGCCTGAGGACACGAGCAAGAGCGTGCAGGATTTAAAGACTGAGCTTAATGTAAAGAAGAAGGTCAAAACTTTTGACGGCGGCAAGGGACTTATCGGCGATATTTATCGCGGCGCAAAGAAGATTGTTGACGGAGCAGGCAAAGCGACGCTTGATACTTCGCGGAAAGTAATAGGCGAGACTATGAATTTAGATATAAATAAGGCAAGGCTGAGACCAGGCGGCGGAGGCGTGAAACTGCATTTAGATATTTTGCCTAAAGCTAAAGCTAAAAATAAAAATTTAAAAATTAATAATAAAAATAAATAAAAATAATTTATAATAAATAAAAGTTCTCACGGAGGAGATGATTTAAATCATGATGATAAACACTAACATGCCGGCGATTAAGGCGTATAACGTGCTGGATAATACAAGCAGCGCGCTTAATAAGACTGTGCAGCGTCTTGCGTCAGGGCTTAAAATCATGTCGGCTGCTGACGACGCTGCCGGAACAGGCATCAGCGAGAAGATGAGCTCGCAGATTATCGGCATGGACAAAGCCTCGCAAAATTCACAAAATGTAATTTCAATGCTTCAGACTGCTGAAGGCGCGTTGAGCGACACGCAGAGCATTTTGGACAGGATGCGCGAGCTTGCAGTCTATGCGACAAGCGACACGTTGACGTCCAACGACAGAGATTTTTTACAGACTGAAGTCGGACAGCTGCAGGCTGAGATAAATCATATTGCCGAGACAACGCACTTTAATACCAAAAGATTATTGGACGGCACGTCGGACGCGATTTGGTCATCAAGCGATTTAGATTTAAAGGCAATTATTAACGGCTCGATAACTCAGCGCGACGAGTTCGGAAATTTAAAGGACTTCGAGGGCAATTATATTTTCGAGATAGAGGCCATAAAGCCCGGGCAGACTCAAATTTTAAAGAGCAATATCTTTGACACTGTCACTAACGAGAATAATAATACTTTAATCACAAATTTCTTCACTACCGAGGGCAAATATATAATAGAAAATCCGCAGAACGTAAAGATAACTCAAGGCGGCGATAAAAGCGCGAACGTCACGCTTTATAAATACGACACGTTAGACGACATAGCTAAAAAATTTAATGACGCCATAGCTTACGACTTAGGCCAGGCAGCTTACGTTGACGACGCAAGTCATTTTGCAGTCATTGCGTCCGGTTCTGACGAAAGTAATTCAGAGTCCGTTAAAAATACTCTTGTCGTTCGCAGCGCGGTATCAGGCAAGGCCGGCGAATTAACTTTCTCGGCGAGGCCGGAGCTCGTTGACGCGTTAGGCTTTAACACTGTTCAAGCTTCAAGCGAAACAGAGTTTAATATTTCAGTCAAAGACGCGCATACAGGCGAGTATGTTGATAATTTAAAAGACGTTAAGATCACCGGCAATAATATTAAACATGTCATTCATGAGAATATCGACGTCGAGTTCAGCCCGATGGCGGGAATTAAAGCGACCTGGGACGATGCAGATAAAAAATATAATTTATCAAGCGGGCTTTACACCGGCGCAATGCACTTGAGCAGCAACGGATTTGCGTTCCAGACCGGCGCGAACTCCGGCGAATCTTTATTCTTTGACATGGGAGCCATATCAACGCGCGAATTAGGAGTTGAAAGCGTGAGCGTTTTAACCCGCGAGAGCGCGGCCAAGAGCGTAATGCTTATTGACAAAGCCAACGACAAAATTATTACTAAACGCACAAGAATAGGCGGCTATATAGGCACGCTTGACAGGAATATAGAGAATTTAAGCAATGCAAGTTCAAATTTAACAGCTGCTAAGAGCCGCATTATCGACGCGAACATGGCGAAAGAGACAGCCGAGTATGTCAAGCTCAGAATTTTAGCTGACTCCGGCATGTCGGTCTTAGCTCAGGCAAATCAAGTTCCGGAAGCAGTCGTAAGATTATTAAATTAAAATTATTTATTAAATTTTTTGTAATAGACCGCCCGGAGACGCGCTATTGCTTCAGCCGTCTCCGGCGTTATATTATTTAAATTATCAGCTTTAATCTTCTCGTTAATCTTGCCTTTAAAATAATTCAACTCGCTTTGAGTTAAAATTACCGGCTTGTCATGTTTACTATTATTATTAAAATCTTGAAATTTTAAATTATTTAAATTATTTAAATTGCCGGCCGCAACTCGAATATCTTCGACGTCAAGATCCCATTTAGCTTTAATAATTCTCTTAATATTATTGCGCATTGACATGATTTTAAATCTTGCCGCCGAGCTGTCCGCGCAGACATATAAAATTTTTTTAGACAAGTCATAAAAGGCCGAGTGCTTGGCCAGCCCCGGCCCGACTATCTCAGCCCAGTTTGCAAGCAGCTCGCGTAATTTCGCCTGATGCGCGAGATGCTTAGACAAAATTTTGCCGAAAATATTATTTAAATTTAAATTCTCTAACTCTTCGCTCATTTAATTTTTAGCTTTAATTAACACGCTCAAGAGTTGAATATCGGTCGGCGTTACGCCCGAAATTCTTAAAGCTTGCCCTAAAGACCTCGGCTTAAACTTAATTAATTTCTGCCGGCTCTCCGCGCTCAAGCTCTTTATATTTTCATAATTAAAATCTTCAGGTATTAAAGCGTTGTCAAGGCCGGACATTTTCGCAGCCGTGCGCTCTTCCTTCTCGATATAGCCCGCGTATTTTAATTCAGTCTCAACGTAAAAACTTTCCTCAGCATTTAAATTAAAATTATTATTATCAATAAGCTTATTAATTAAATTTAAGCTTGCGCCTTTGTGTCTCATGAACTCAGCTGCGCTTACAGGCTCGCGTATTAAATCAGCGTCAAACTCCTCGCACAAATTATTATTTGCCTCGCTTGGCGTTAGCTTAAAATTATTTAAATAATTTATAAAATTATCCTCGCGCGAAAATTTTTCCTCGAGACTGCGCCATTTTAAATCATTAATTAAGCCTATCCTGCGGCCTATATGCGCTAATCTTCTTGCGGCGTTGTCCCAGCGCAATAATAATCTATGCTCGCAGCGGCTCGTCAGCATTCTGTACGGCTCTTCCGTGCTCTTAGTCGCCAAGTCATCAATTAAAACTCCTAAATAAGCCTGCGCTCTATTTAAAATTACCGGCTCGAGTTCTTTAATAAATAAAGCCGCGTTAATTCCCGCTAATAATCCCTGAGAGCCGGCCTCTTCGTAGCCTGAAGTTCCGTTGACTTGTCCTGCTGTGAATAAGCCTGAAATAATTTTGCTCTCTAAGCTTGATTTTAATTGAGACGGGATTAAATACGCGTACTCAATGCCATAGCCCGGCCTGATTATTTTCGCGTTCTCGCAGCCCTCGAGCGAATGCACAAGTTCAACTTGAACGTCATACGGCAAACTCGTCGAGAAATTTTGAACGTAAACTTCATTTGTGTTAAGCGACACCGGTTCGAATATAATCGGATGGGAAGTCCTGTCCGGAAATTTTATAAATTTATCTTCAAACGACGGGCAATAGCGCGGCCCGTTCACTTCGACCGCGCCGGTCACTAAAGGCGACCTGTGAATATTATTCTTTAAAATCTCATGAGTTTTAATATTAGAGTGCGAGAAGTAGCACGCGTAATTTTGATTATTATAAATTTTAGGCTCGCCGAAAATATCAAAGCACAAAGCTTCAGGCTCTGATCTTTGAGGCGTCATCTTGTTAAAATCTATAGTATTTAAATTTAATCGCGGCGTTGTGTCCGTTCGCATCCGGCCAGTTTTAATTCCGTGCTCTACAAGCGAGTTTAAAAATAAATTAGAATTAGGCTGACCCATGGGGCCCGACGGGAAAGATAAATCGCCCATGAACACGCGGGAATTTAAATAAACTCCGCCGCATAACACTACAGCTTTTGCATGATAAACCGCGTTATGCCTCGTCTCAACGCCTGTAACTTCATTATTATTATTAACTAATAATTTTATAGCCTCGTCTTGATTTATATTTAAATTTTCTTGACTTGTTAAAGTTTTTCTATAATGCAGCGAGTATAACGCCGGATCGCACTGAGCTCGCAATGCTCGAACCGCCGGACCTTTTGAAGTGTTGAGCCAGCGCAGCATTAAAGTCGAATGATCGGCAGCGTTTGCCTGTTCGCCGCCTAACGCGCTGCACTCGTGAACTAAATGCCCTTTAGCCGGCCCGCCTATAGAAGGATTGCATGGCATTAAAGCCGTGTTGTCTATGCTGAGATTAAGCATTAAAGTTTTAACGCCCATTCGAGCGGCCGCAAGCGCAGCCTCGCAGCCCGCGTGTCCGCCGCCGATTACTATTACGTCATATTTATCTTCAAACATAATTTTAAAATTTCTTGCCTCGTTATTAAATTTTTAAAATAATTTTAAATTATATATTAAAATAAAATTATATTAATAAAGAAAGGAGATTATAAAAATGGCTGATGAATTTGTCAGGACAGAGGCATCTAACGAAATTATGAAGCGTATGGAGGCGACCATGGAGAAAAATCTTGCAAAGCATGAGGCAATGATAGCTAAACTTGAGGCGAGCATGGGACGAATGGAGGAGCAGCTCGCGCTCATGAATGACTGTTGTGATAATAGGCTGAAAGCACTTGAAGAAAATTTTAATTACAGCCTTAACGCCATGAACGAACGTTTTAACAGTAGAATTGACTCTGTGAAAGATCGAACGGACGCAAAATTCTCGAGTTTAGATTTTACGCTTAACGAAATTAAGAACGACGTTAAGACGATTAATATAAAATTCGATATAGTTAAAAATCTTTCGTTAAACTTGGCAGGTCTTGCTATAGTTATTCCCGTTATCATGACTATCATTCAACGCATTTGGAGGTAAAAATTTTTCATGAAATCTTTAATATTTTTATTAGTAATATTTTTAGCGTTAAGTTTTAATTTTAATTTACAATCTGCGCAGGCTGATAATTTAAGCTGGTGGCAGAAGGCCGTGATTTATCAGATTTATCCTAAGAGCTTTCAGGACAGTAATGGCAGCGGCACGGGCGACTTAAACGGAATTATAAAACGCCTTGATTATTTAAAAGACTTGGGCGTGAATGCAGTTTGGATAACGCCGTTTTTCACTTCGCCGATGGTCGATAACGGCTACGATATTTCAGATTATATTAATATCGATAAGTCTTACGGCAGCATGTCCGACTTTGAAAATTTAATTCACGAGGCTGATAAGCGCGATATTAAAATAATTTTGGATTTAGTTTTTAATCACACTTCAGACCAGCACGCGTGGTTCTTAGAGTCTAAGCAAAATAAAACTAATCCTAAAGCCGACTGGTATATCTGGCGCGACAAAATTACTAACTGGCGCGGAATTTTCGGCGGCTCGGCCTGGACGTTCTGCCCTGAGCGCGGCCAGTATTATCTGCATACTTTTGCAGAGCAGCAGCCGGATTTAAACTGGGAGAATAAAGAAGTGCGCGAGGCTTTGTATAACGCCGCTAAATTTTGGCTTGATAAAGGCGTCGCCGGCTTTAGAATTGACGCGATAACTTATATTAAAAAGCCGGATAAATTTATTGACGGCGAGCCGGACGCTTCAGACGGCATGATTAACGTTCACGCTATGACTGCAAACACGCCCGGGATTTTAGAATTTTTAAACGAGTTCAAGCTTGAAGCTTTTAATTATAAAGATAATATAGTGACGGTCGGCGAAGCAAACGGCGTTAAGCCTGAAGAATTAGGCAGCTGGGTCGGCAATAAAGGCGTGTTCAGCATGTTGTTCGAGTTCAGTCATATAATTTTAGGATTCGGCGACGGCGAACGCTGGTGCTATCCTAAAGAATTTAAATTAACGCAGCTCAAGCAAGCTTTAACTGCGACGCAAAACGCAACTAAAAATTCATGGGCGCCGATATTTTTTGAAAATCACGATCAGCCGCGCAGCATTAATCATTTCTTTAATTTTAAAAATTTAAATAATAATCAAGCTGCTCAAGCCGCGAAAGCTCTTGCTGTAATTTTAATGACGCTGCGAGGAACGCCGTTTATCTATCAGGGCGAGGAGTTAGGCCTGCAAAATACCGCTTGGCCGGACATAAATAATTATAACGACATATCTTCTCACGGCCAGTATAATTTAGCGATTAAAGAGGGCTTTACGCCTGAGCAGGCTTTAAAATTCGTTCACATGTTCAGCCGCGACAACGCCAGAACTCCAATGCAGTGGGACGCAAGCGCAAACGCAGGCTTCACGTCTGAAAACATAACGCCGTGGCTGCCCGTTCACGAAGATTATAAAATTTATAACGCGCAAAGCGAGAGCGAAGACGCAAACTCTGTGTTAAATTTTTATAAAAATTTAATTAAATTCAGGCGTGAACATGAAGAATTAATATCAGGCGAGTATAACGAGCTTATTGCTGATAACGAAGATCTTTACGCTTACACGCGCACTTTAAATAATAAAAAATTATTAATTATAATTAATTTCGCGCTTGAAGATATAAATTTGCCGGACGAGCTTGCAGGCTTAACTAAAAATTCTGAGATTATTTTAAATAGCTTAAATAATTTAAATAATAATTTAAATATCTTGCAGCCGTTCGAGGCGAGAATTTATAAATTAAATTAAATAATAAAATGCCCGGGTTAAAACGCCCGGGCTAAATTTTAAATTTTTAAAATTTTACGCGCAATGCGTTTTATTTTTCGCAAAACTCTTTTAAGCGCGGTTTTATTTTCATAGCATCGCATATAATACAACGTGTCGGTTCGTGCTTTATTGCTTTGAGCGTAGTTCTCCCAGCCGTTCGCTTTAAATAAATTAAACGCCTCGAGCATTTTATCAACATTTGCAGGATTTAAAGATATTGCAGTACTAGCTGTGCCGTACTTCATGCCGAAAAGCGATCCCCATAATTCCTCGTCGTTTGACGGATGCGGTGGGACGAAAGTTTTAATTCCGTGCTGTGCGCATTTAAACGACAGGCACATATCTTCAGCAGCGTATTTAAATTCTTGATATTGCTCAGTGTCTTCGAACATGTAATTTAAATATTCGCGTTTTAAGAACCATGCGTGGCCGACAAAGTCAACTTCTATTGTCTTGTCCATTGGGAAAGGCCAGCCGAATCTATAATAATCAGTCAGTACGCCGTAGGGATAATTACACTTTTTAAAATTATTAATTAATATCCCGACAGTTCCGTAAATTCCGTCTTGCTGCATAATATTAAAATGGCAGTTCTCAAGCCATCTCCTGCCAGGCACTGTGTCGTCATCAAGGATGCAAATATATTTAGACGACGCATTATTAAGCGCGAAGTTAAAACGTTCCCACACGCCTTTATTCTCGTCAGCAATAAAATACTTATCAAATCGCGCTAAAATCTCAGAATTAAAATTTATTTTATAATCTTGAGCGATGCCGTCCTGAAATAATAAAATCTCTTTCGGCTTTAAAGTCTGATTTTCGATCGCCTCAAGCTGCTGACGCAAGACGTCCGGCTTCTTATATGCCGACAATACTACAGACACGTCAAAATTAGTTTGCTTAGGCTCGAACATCCAACAGTCCCGCGAGCCGTACATGCTGTTAGGATCTGTGTATGGCCGCGTGTCGCGCTTGTGAATATAGCGGTCAATCGACGAGCCGAAGTCTATGTAGCAATTATCGGGATTATTTTTGTAAAGTTTATAGATAATCGGCTCTGATAGCGGATCGGCTGATACGACATATAATAAATTTTTTTTATCACCGAAATCTTTTATAATCTCGTCTATTAATTGCTGCGCGCTGTTCTCGTAAAAATCAACGCAGCTGTCGCCAACTGAATAATATTTTAAAATATTTAAATTGCCAATTTTATTATCTTTGCCCTTATAATTTGCAATTACGACCGCGTCGCGCGTTATCTTCTCAAACTCGGCTATAAATCTTCTGTAATTTTTATTCACAAATAAATTAGAGAACGTGATATTTTTATTTTCAATTCTTGACGAGTACCAGTAATAGGCCGCCCTGTCGCAGCAAGGACACGAAATTCCGTAATAAACATTTGCTTCATTTAATTTTAACGTGTTCTCAAGCGCAAGACCTAACGCCGTCTGCGCACCGGAAGTCTCCCAGCCGTCAACACCTTTAATTTTTTGTCGGGTCATAATAGAACGTTCGCCGTCAGCTAATCTTAATAACGCAAAATTTTCGTGATTATTTATTTTATTTAGAAATTTATCTAACTCGCTTGATAATTTAATCACA
>JAFSNU010000410.1 GCA_017447325.1 Synergistaceae bacterium
CAAATATAAATTTTCTGAAAACGACGGCGTGAAACTTCCATTAGAGATTGACTCGCCTAATATCCCCGGCAGAGATGAAATATCTTTAGGATATTGGAACAGAAAAATCGATCTGACGAAGTCGGCAAGAATAAAAAATAGTTAAAATAAAAGCTCTCTTGAGATTAAATTAATTAAAATTCCAAGAGAGCTTTTGTTATATTTAAAGCTTAAAGTTATAAATTATAAACTATAAGAATATTCCACGGAGTTCAACAACGTCGGCGACACGCTGAATTGCGGCCATGGTTGCGGCGCGGCGCATCTTAATATTCTTAGCTTTCGCGTAGTCCCACACTCTGTTGAAGTTGCCCTTCATGATGTGGACAAGCCTGTCGTTGTACTCGGCTTCGCTCCAGAAGAAGCCCTGCAGGTTCTGAGCCCACTCAAAGTATGAGCCGATAACTCCGCCCGAGTTTGCCAAGAAGTCCGGAACTATGACAACGCCGTTGTTAATCAAAATTTTGTCGGCTGCCGGAGTCGTCGGACCGTTCGCACCTTCGACTATATATTTAGCTTTGACTTTGCCGGCGGTCTGGTTATTAATTACTCCGTCGCGGGCGCACGGGAACAAGAAGTCGCACTCTGCAAATAAAGCGTCCTCGATCTTCTCCGCTCCGAACTTCTCAAAGCCGTTTAATAAATGCTTAGGATCGTTGTGTATAATTTCGAATGCTTTGTTAATATCAAGGCCGTTGGGATTATAGTATGAGCCGGTTATGTCGCTTATCGCAACGACTTTCACTCCTGCCTCGCTGAGCGTCTTTGCCGTGTAGCTGCCGACATTGCCGAATCCCTGAATAGCCGCCTTAACGTCCGCAGGATTTTTGTCAAGCTTCTTCATGAGTTCAAGGCCGCAAGTCGCTACTCCGCGTCCCGTCGCCTCGGTGCGTCCTCTGCTGCCCCAGTAAGCAATCGGCTTGCCTGTTAATAACGCCGGTTCAAATCTTCCGTGAAGCTTGCTCACTGTGTCCATGATCCATACCATCTCCTGGCCGCCGGTGTTCATGTCCGGAGCAGGAACGTCCGTCCAGTCTCCGACAATCGGCGCAATTCTCGCTCCAAATGCCCGCGATAATTTCTCTTTCTCATTCTTTGACATGCTTAAAGGATCGCACGCAATGCCGCCCTTGCCGCCGCCGTAGGGAATTCCCGCAAGCGAACATTTCCAAGTCATGAGCATTGCCAGAGCTTCGCACTCGTCAACGTCAACTTCGGTGTCGTATCTGATGCCGCCCTTGGCCGGCCCTAAAGCCGTCGAGTGCTGAACTCGATAGCCCTTAAATACTTTCACGCTGCCGTCGTCCATCTCAACCGGCACGCTCACTTCAAGCCTACGTTCGGCGTGGCTTAATATCGCGATTAACTTTTCGCTCAAGCCCATCTCGTCGGCTGCTCCGTAAAATTCCTGAAGCGCAGTGTCAAGCAAAACGTTTTCAGACTTGCGTCTCTCCAAATTATTTTCCGCCATAACACAACTCACCTCTTTAAAAATTTTTTGCGTATTAATTATTATAATATAATTTAAAAATCTGCTAATAGTTAAAATACTTAAAAATGCTCTTGTCTCCCCTACTAACACCCCTCGCTTTTGACAGAAGCCGACTGTCAAAAGCCTACGTGACATACTCGAGAGTACATGCCCGTACTCTCTCAGCCTTACAGGAGGGACGAGAGATATTATTAATTTTAAAGTGCTTTTACTATAAATTTAAATATAAACAAGGCCTCCTGAGTTCGCA
>JAFSNU010000411.1 GCA_017447325.1 Synergistaceae bacterium
CGCCGATTGCCCGAGCAGCGTCTTCAACCGTGAAAATACTTTCTTCAATAACTTTTATCTCAATATCAGCCGCGTCATTAGCATCAAGAAATTTCCTGACTTTATTTATCGCATTCAAATTATCTTCCAATTTTTTATAACTCTCCTAAAATTTTTAAATCTACCTCTTGCCCACCCCTCCGTCAGACTAACGTCTGCCCCTTGCAGGTTGAGAGGCAACAGTTTGCCTCGAGTATTTAAATGCCATTCAGGCATTTAATCCTCCCCTTACAGTGGCGGCAAGTCCTCGTCCCCCATGTAAGGGGGGATGTCACAAAGTGACAGGGGGGTGTTGCTTTTCAAATAGGTGCAGCATCTATAATTTATCTCTTGCTCGCAACTCTGACATTTTCCAAATACGGCATGGGATTAACGGGCTTGTCGTTAATTCTGACTTCAAAATGTAAGTGATCAGTCGAAGCCCGACCCGTGCGTCCGACGGTCGCGACGGCCTGCCCTTGACGCAAATGCTGTCCGGCCTTAACGTTCACATTCAAGCAATGCGCGTAAAGAGTTTTAACTCCGCCTCCGTGATCGACTAAAACAAAATTGCCGTAGCCCCTGAAGCCCATTGTGCTGTTGTTGCCGGTCTTAGCGACTACTCCGTCACGCGCGGCCATTATCGGCGTCCCGGGCGGCATGGGAATATCAATTCCCGTGTGACGTCTGCCGCCTCGAGGTCCGAACGGCGACGAAACTTTTCCGTCAACCGGCCACATCATAGCTTGCGTAGTATTGCGCTGAAACCTTGGATAAAGTCTCGACGGATCATACGGCGGTATCGGCTCAACAGGATTTTTAATTAAATGCGCTCCGAACGGATGATCTAAATCCGGCATCTTTGGCACGCGCGGCGCTGAACTCTTGGGAATATTCACGACCGATATTTGCCCGTCGTCGCCTATCACCAAACGCATCGGCCCGTTCGCGGGGTCTCCGTTCGGCGATAATAAAATCACCGGATCATTATTATTTACTTTAGCTGTTTCTTTAACTTTCGGCGTGATAGGCTCAGGCCGTTTGCTCACCTGCGCTAATATATCAGCTTCAGCCTGTGAATTTCGATTTAAATTAGCTTGCTCAGTCTCTTTAACTTTCGGCTTTATAATCTCAGGCCGTTTGCTAACCTGCGCTAATATATCAGCTTCAGCCTGTGAATTTCGATTTAAATTAGCCTGCGCATTCTCTTTAACTTTCGGTTTTATCGGCTCCGGCCTCTGGCTTATCTGCGCTAATATATCAAGCTCCGCCGCTGATTTATTATTATAATTATTATTTGCTTTAGCATTATTACTTGCTTGCGGACTTGCCTGAGCTTGAGCCTGCGCATTATTATTAGCTTGATTATTATTTGCCGGAGCTTTCGGCTTATAGCCCGACACTCCCCGCGCACGTTCAGCCGCCGCCGCTGAAGTCTTTTGCAGTAAAGCATTGCCCTGCTGCCACGCGCCCTGATTTTGCCATAAAGACAA
>JAFSNU010000049.1 GCA_017447325.1 Synergistaceae bacterium
CGAGAATACTTATAAACGAATTAAAGAGGCATGGGACAAGATTTAAAAATTAACAGCCTCTATAACTTCGTGATACTCAGGAGTACATGTCCGTACTCTTCCAATCTTGCAAGGCGGACGATACTTGCCGTACCTGTAAGGGGAGGTGTCACGCAGTGACGGAGGGGTGCAGCACTTGCGAAGATTACGAGATAAAAATTTTACGCTCGAGATTTATAGCTCATACCGAGCCGTGCTTTACTGACGAACAAGCCCGCGAGATTATAAAGCAGGTTAAATTAAATCACAAGAACGCCACGCACAACTGCTGGGGCTATTTGATTAATAATAATAATTATAAGTCAGAGTTCAGCTCGGACAACGGCGAGCCGCCCGGGACTGCCGGCCGGCCGATACTCGGAGCGATTAAGAAGAGCGGGCGCGAAAATATTATCGTGATAGTCACGCGCTACTTCGGCGGGAAGAAATTAGGCGTGCGGGGCTTAATCGAAGCTTATAGTGCAGCTGCCGAGGGCGTATTAAATAATTTTAAATAATTTTAAAAATTTTATAGAATGGGGGCGTTTAGTTAGGAATGGTAATTATATATTTTATTTTATGGCTGATACTAAACGGACGAGCCGACACGGAAGTTGTTGCCGCAGGAATTATAATTGCGTTCGCGTTAAATTATTTTATGACGCGCGTTGCAAGAATTCAGTTCGCTGTGATAACGCCTTTTAGTTTAATAAAATTATTGCCCGGGCTTTTGCTTTATGCCGCCGTGTTAGTCATAGAGATTATCAAGGCAAATTTTGCGATAATAAAATTAGTTCTTGCTCATGACATCGACGTTGAGCCGTGCATAGTGCGAATAAAAACTAAATTAAAGAGCCGGACGGCGCGGGTTGCCTTTGCAAATTCTATCACGCTTACGCCTGGGACTATCAGCGTAAATTTATCCGGCAATGATCTTTTAGTTCACGCGTTAAATCACGACTTCGCGCAGGGACTTTATAACTCGACTTTCGAGCGTCTGTTAAGCGAGATGGAAAGGAGCGTCGGCGCTTATGCTCAGTCCTGAGATTATTAAAAAATATTTATTAATCGGCTCGGCAATATTTTTATCGATTACTATATTTGCGTGTTTATTGCGTGCGATTTTAGGGCCGCGTTTTACTGACCGAATTATCGCCGCGAATATCATCGGCACGAAGACTATAGCCTTAATCTCTATTATGTCTTTAATAGTCGGCGAGGATTATTTAGTTGATATATGCTTAATCTACGCGATTATAAGTTTTATGTCTGTTGTAGTTCTCGCGCGGAGCGTCATCGAGCGCAAAAATAAAAATAATACTGACGGCAAAAGTTCTTCTATTAATAATAGTATAAATATAAATAATAACGCCAGCCAGGCCGACGAGCTGCGCAGCATGATCCAGCAAATATGGCGTTCGCCGTTTAGTTATATCTTCGAGGAGCAGTGATAACATGCTGAGAGTTATAATTGCGGGGTTGTTTATGTTTGCCGGTTTGTTTGTGCTTGGCGTCGCGACTGTCGGCATATTTAGATTCAGCACGATGCTTAATCGCATTCACATAGCGGCCAAGTGCGACACTCTGGGCGCATTATTAGTTTTGTTGAGCTTAATAATTTTATCGGGCTGGACTATATTTTCGTTAAAGCTTTTATTAGTAATTATATTTTTGTGGCTGAGCAATCCTGTATCAAGTCACTTAGTCGCGAGAGCCGAAGTCAAAACAAATCCGGATTTAAATAAAATCTGCGATTTTATGCGCTTCGACGGCAAGGGCAACTTGATTAAATTAAATTTAAATAATAATTCCGGCAGCGGGAACGAAAGCGGGGCTGACGCGTCATGATCTTTATCGAATGGATATTATTAATATTTTTAATAGTCTGCGCTATTGCCGTGTCTATCTCGCGAAGTCTTTTAAATTCTGTAATTATATTTATGAGCTACACCTTGGTAATGGCGGTAATCTGGATATTATTGCAAGCTCCGGACTTGGCCATCACGGAGGCGGCGGTCGGCGCGGGCGTGACGAGCACTTTATTTTATTTAGCGTTAAAGCGCATAGGCCGTCAGCATGAAGCCGCGAAGGGCAAGAGCCATGATTTAAATGCTGAACAGGGCGGAGAGAAATGATAAATAAAAAACAAGAGCAATTTATAAGGCGCGTTGTTGACGAGGCTATAAATAATTTTGCTCAAAATTTCTCGTTAAAGCATTTAAAGCAAGTTGAAAATCCCGAGGGCGTTATTAATTCTAAACGGCTTAACTGCTTTATGTCAGAGCTTGGCGACGAATTTATAATATACAGCTCGCTGTCCCGCTCGTTTGACAGTGCTTTCGGCAATATGCTCGAGAGCATGGGGCGCAGTATCGCCGCGTCATCTTACAAAGTACTTGATAAAATCGATTCTATATTTCTGCCTGAGCAGGATCAGCATATTAAAAATATAATTTCAAGCTATGACAAGCGCGACGAGACGCCGAAAATTTCTCATTACGCCGAGTTTAATTCTATAATTCCAAAAGTCACGGACTCGTATCGTGAGTCTCATAATATAGATAATTTTTTTCTCGATGAGCGAAATAAAATTTACTATATTATCGAACTCAAGGCCGGCGGAGATTTGGACAATAAAAAAGCCAAGTCCGAGAAGAGCGAATTACTGAAAGAATATTTTATGCTTAAAAATCAAATTTTAATTTCTAATAATAAAGATTTTAAAATAAAATTATTCTTTGCGACGGCTTATAATAAATTCGGCGAAGGCAACGCGTGGCGTCAGGAGCGCGTCTTGCAGTACTTTGCGCGTGAAGAGCTTTTAATCGGCAAAGACTATTGGAATTTTATCTGCAATGACGAGAACGGCTTTGATATAGTTTTAAATCAATATAAAAAATCCGCCGTGAAAATTCAGCAGGCCATAAGTAATATAAAGGACGCTTATCATGTCTAACTTTAATTTTAATCAAGCTAACGAGCCAAAAGTGCAGCTGTTAAACGGCGACTGCTTTGAATTAATGCGGGAAATACCTGACGGCAGCGTTGACTTAATACTGACAGACCCGCCGTATAATCTCGCGAATTACAGCACGGGCAATTTAAATTTCTCGTGGCGCAGCGAGATTAATAATGACTTGGCCGAATGGGACAGAAAGACTTTAAAGCCCGAAATGCTGATTAAAGATTTTAAGCGCATATTAAAGCCTACTGGGAATATATTTATATTTTGCTCGTATAATTTAATCGGTGAATATCATAAAGTCTTTGACCCTGAGTTCGATACGTTTCAGTTTATGGTCTGGCACAAGACGAATCCCACGCCTAACATCCGCAAGAGTTCATTTCTTAACAGCTGCGAGTTAATTATATGCTGCTGGAATAAAGGCCACGTTTGGAACTTCACGCGTCAGAACGAGATGCATAATTTTATTGAGACGCCTATCTGCATGGGACGCGAGCGAATTAAAAATCCTAAGCATCCGACGCAAAAGCCGGTGAAAGTGCTTGAGCATATTATAAATATCGCGTCGAACCCGGGCGGGACTGTCTGCGATATGTTCAGCGGAGTCGGCTCAACAGGCGAGGCAGCCGTGAACTTAGGCAGAAATTTTATCGGCATCGAGTACGAGCCGGAATATTTTAAGGCCGGGCAAGAGAGAATTTTAAATAATTTAAAGAATTTAAAATTAAATTTTTAATTTTAATTTAAAGGAAGTGAAAGATAAAACATGTTTGAAGAATTTAAAAATTTATGGCGAAGATTTTATAACTGGACGGTCGGCAACGGGCCGAGGCCTGAGAACGAAGTTATACCGCCGGAGCCGCCGCCTGATCTGCCGTTCACGCGCAAGTTCGAGCTGAAGCAGTCAAGATTTCATGAAAGGCCGTTAGCCTCGCGCTACAACGAGTGGCTCGAGCGGAAGAGCCTGCACGTGTTCTCTATGCTTTATTTAGGCATGAGCATTTTGACTTGTTTATTATTTATGGCTTTGTTATTATCGACTGTTGCGGACTTGCCGTCTTTCGGCGACGCGAATAATCCAGTTAATAATGAAGTTATAAAGCGTTATATCGAGAAGGGTGGAGCTGAGACCGGCGCGCAGAATATAGTTGCCGGAATGATTTTAGATTACAGAGCTTTCGACACGTTCGGAGAGTCGGCGGTGTTGTTCACGGCGGCTGTGAGCGTGTTAATGCTTTTAGGCTCAGTAAGGCGCGACAGCGAAGAAGAGATTTTAATTAATTTGAATAATGCCGGAGACGGGATATTAAGGCGAGGGCCTCCGAGCTTGCTGAACTTGAAAATTAAAACGGGCTATACTCCCCGCATTCACATGTTCAGGAAGAACGACTCGATATTAAGAGGTGTGGCCGTCATGTCTATTCCCGCAATAATTTTATTGGGCCTTATGGTGATTATCAACGGTCACTTGTCGCCGGGCGGCGGATTTTCCGGCGGAGCTATATTAAGCGTCGCGTTCATGCTCTGCGCTAATGCTTACGGCTTCGAGCATGTTCATGCGTTTTTTGACGAGCATGTGTTTATTAAGCTGAGCAGCACTGCCTTGATGATCTACGCAGTATTAAAAGGCTGGTCGTTTTTCTCAGGCGCAAATCACATCGAGTCAGGCATCCCTGCCGGAACTATCGGCGAGATTTTAAGCGGCGGTTTAATTCTGCCGTTGAATATCTGCGTGGGCTTGATAGTCGCCGGAACGTTATACGGCTTTTACGCGCTGTTCAGCGAGGGCGAAATTTAAGGGGAGATTTAAAATATGCTTAACAGGCTTTTATTAAATCATTACGAGGCCGCCGCCGTTATCTTGTCCTGTATAGGTCTCACAAATTTATTATTGCAGCGCAACATGATCAAAAAAATTATTGGCTTGAACATCATGGACACTGCTGTATATTTATTTCTTGCGGCAAAGGGCTATATCTCAGGCCGTACCGCTCCGATCTATTATCTTAACGAAGCCGGCGAATGGGTCAATAAAGTTGAGGCGTATGTAAATCCCGTTCCCGCCGGTCTTGTCTTGACTGGCATAGTCGTCAGTGTCAGCGTCACGGCTTTTGCTCTGGCTTTAACTTTAAGGCTTTATGAGCATTACGGAACTTTAAACATAGACGAAGCTTTATTTTTACTTAAAAATAAATACGAGCTTGAATATGCTGATTATGACGATGACGACGAATTATTATACGAGTTCGGCGTCGAGGAGAGCCCTACGGCCTTTCAGACCGCCTCCGCTTACAAGGGAAACAAGGACGCGTCGCCCCTGAAAGGGGAGATGTCAGGAACTGACAGAGGGGTGAAGCGGGGTGACGATGATGAATAGTTTTGCATTTAATATACCGTTCATTTCGATATTTCTTGCGATGCTCACGGCAATATTAACGCCGCTGATTCCCGTCAAGAAATTTGCAAATAGCAATAAGGCAGTTTTGCCCGAGCGCGTGACGTGCTTTGTCGTTGCTTTAATCGGCGTATTGTCCGCGATATTATTATTTGAATTAAACGGCGACGAGCCTATTAGCTTCAGATTTATGATGGGACACTTCCCAGCTCCGTGGGGCAACGAGTTACGCGCCGGACCGCTCGAGGCGTTTCTTGCCCTTGCGTTCAGCATCTCAATGTTTTTAAGTTTAACCGGCAACTTTGACGCGACAGCTTACGACGTTCCGGAACGGCGGCGGCCTTTCTTCTGCGTTCTTGTAAATTTATTAATGGCGTCGCTGCTCGCTTTACTTTACACCAACGATTTATTCACGGCTTACGTCTTCATCGAAATTAATACTATAGCTTCATGCGCTATAGTAACGGTCAAGCAAGGCGGAAAGTCTGTACGCGCCGCGCTGAGATATTTAGTCTTGAGCATGGCCGGTTCAGGATTAATTTTAATTTCAATCTGCATATTATACGACGTGACGGGACATTTATTAATGGAGCCTATGCATTTTGCAATTATAAATTTAATTAAAAATAATCAGTATATGCACCCGCTCACGGTCGCGTTATATTTAATGACTGTCGGCCTCGCTGTTAAGAGTGCTTTATATCCGTTTGCGTCATGGCTGCACGATGCTCACGGCAGCGCGACTAACGCGTCAAGCTCTATTCTCTCCGGCTTAGTGTTGAAAGGCCACATATTTTTAATTATCAAAATTTTCTGCCGCGTGTTCGGAATAGATATAATTCATTTATTAAGAATGGACACGCAGTTATTAATATTTGGATTATTAGGGATGATCATGGGCTCGGTTCACGCGATCGGCCAGACCGAAGCTAAAGAGATGGTCGCGTGGTCGAGCGTCGCTCAGGTCGGCTATATATTTTTAGGAATAGGCTTAAACTCCAACGCCGGTATAGCTGCTGCGTGTCTTCACATCACTATTCACGCTATGATTAAGCCCATGCTGTTTACTTCAGTCGGCGGCTTGAGCGCGGCAGCTCATCACAAGAAAGGCCTGCATGACTTAATGGGAACGTTTTATGCAAATAGATGGGCGGGCTTGGGATTTATCGCCGGAGCCTGCTCTATGATGGGCATTCCAACTTTCGCGGGCTTCGCGTCAAAATTAAGTTTAACTATGGCGGCTTTCGAGAGCCGTGCGATAATCTGGGCGCTGGCTGCTCTTGCCGCAAGCTCTGTGCTTAACGCGTTATATTACGTTCCGGCAATGGTCGTTATACTCACGCCTGCGAAAAACAACACCCCTCTGTCACTACGTGACATCTCCCCTGATAGGGGCGACGAGACTTGCCTCCCCTGTAAGGGGAGGTGGCCTGAAAGGCCGGAGGGGTGCTTGCCACCGGTGAGTTTAAGCTTTAAATTAAGCATGAGCGCGTTTTTAGCATTAAATTTTATTTTAGGCCTGTTGTTCATGCCTATCTTGCGAATAATTGAGAGAGGAGTGAGCGTGCTGTGATGACTAAATTATTAAGCTCGCCGCTGCTCCCGGTGTTATTTCCGATTATAACGGGCGTTGCCGTTTTATTAAGGCCGGTGAACGACAACGGCGATTTTATTCACGACGACAGTCATGTTTACGTGGGCTTCATGACTTTTATCAGCGCAATTTTAAATTTCGCGGCTGTATATTTGACTAACTCAGATTTATTTGTGTTATGCAAGATCACGCGTGATTTAAATATTGCGTTCAAGATCGACGGCGTGTCCAAAATGTTTATGATTTTGCTTGCCGTAATCTGGCCGTTCGTCACTTTATATGCTTTTGAATATCTGCACAGGCGGCCGCCGACCGGAAGATTTTTCGCGTTCTTC
>JAFSNU010000412.1 GCA_017447325.1 Synergistaceae bacterium
AAATAAATTGCCGCCGCCGAGCTGATAGCAGCCGAGCCGAAAGGGTGTCACATTTTGTTACCGCCTTTGAGCTTGAAATAACTCAACTGCTAACCGGCGCGCGTTGACAGCCCGCCGAATTAAAAAGGGGGGGCGCAATTTGCCACTCCTTTAGAGCTTGAAATAATTTGAGCCTTTAAGGGCTATGCTGATAACGCGCTGTAAATCTAAACATTTTTCAACTTGCAGGCGTTCAGATGTTACAGGCCGGAGAGCTTGATTAATTTATCGACGATTTTTTTCAAAAAAGAAAATTCACGGCTTAAGAGTACAAGAAATAACCTATATCGTTTTAGTGTAAAAAATCGTGACAAAATGCACGCGGGGGAGTATTGCTTTTAATATAAGTTAATACGAACGTTATTTTTATACAACGTTAATATTTGTCAGTAACGGCAGACGCGTTAAGCTAACTTAATATTTGAGCCTGTAAGTTTGCGAGAGCTTACGGGCTTTTTATTATGCACTTGGCCGGAGAGCGTTCAGATATGAGAGCATGGGCGCGAGATTTTGCGGGCAGTATTGTCATAGCTAAAGGCCAAGGCGTTTAAACGGGCGATAAGGCGCATTAGAAAAAGCAGGGTAATGATTTATCCTTTAAGTCTGAGTGCGGGGCGTATAGCTTGAATTTAAGCGGCGGGTTAGTGTGTATCCTATATTAGGATACACACAGCAAGCCATAAAGCGCGATAATGTAAAGTTTTATATAATTTTCAAGTTTTGCAGGGGTACGGTAAAGGGTACGGTTAAAATATATATTATTATATATTTTTAAATATAAAATAAAATATAAAAAAATATCTTGACTTATATTTAATTTTATATATAATATAATTATATAATTAAATATAAGGTATAAATATATCTTGACTTATATTTAATTTTATATATAATATAATTATATAATTAAATATAAGGTATAAATATATCTTTGCTTATATTTTAAATTATATATAATTTAATATAATATAATATAAGGAGTGAGAGCATGAAAATTATATCGTTGGTATCACGCAAGGGCGGAGCGGGTAAGACTACCACAGCGCAGGCCATAACCGCAGGCTTTACAGCTAAAGGCCTAAAAGTGTTAGCGGTTGATTTAGACGGGCAGTCAAATTTAACTTATTCAATGAGTGCAAACTCCGACGGCGTAACTATCTTTGACGTATTAACCGGCGCGGCTGATATTAGGGACGCTGTACAGCATACGGACACGGGCGATATTATCGCAGCTAATACCAGTCTTGACTTGGCCGATATGAAATTGACAGGCGCAGGGCGCAACTTGCTTTTGAAAAATGCGTTAGAGAGTTTGCAAGCTGAATATAATTTAATAATTCTCGATACGCTACCATTCTTTGGAGTGCTTACGTTAAACGCAATGGCAGCATCAAGCGGTGTTATAATACCGGCCAAGGCTGATATATTTAATTTGAATACGTTTAACAAAACTTGCGGGCTGATTAACTCAGTTAAAAAGGCTCTTAATGCTGAATTAAATTTATATGGCGTGTTGCTAACTCATTTTAAGCCTAACACGAAAAACACGCGCGAGCTGTTGAGCTTATTTGAGCAAGCAGCACAAGAGCAAGGGACGCGCGTATTTAACTCAAAAATACGCGAGACCGTAAGCATTCAGACAGCTCAAGCTATGCAAAGAAATATTTTGACTTATCAGCCGAAGGGTAATGCAGCGAAAGACTATCAAGCTTTTATAAACGAGTTTGAAGATTATTTGAAGTAGGGGACAGACCGAATGAAAAATAAAAATGATGAAGCAAATTATGATGAAATTATAAACGCTGGTAATGAGCCGGTGCAAACGACAGCCGAAAAGTCAGACGCGCAAACTCAGCTTGAAGCGAAAGACACGCCCGCGCATCAGAACGCCGAAGGCAAAATTATTTTACCAGTCAAGCAAGACCAAAGAAAAAAACAGTTCGCTTTATTATTGAAGCCGTCAACTCATAGTCAGTTAAAGGCCATAGCAAAGGCGCAGGGCTATACCATGAACGAAATAATAAATTATCTTTGTGAATTATATATATCTCAGCAAGTAGGCGAGCAATAAAGCCCGCATTTAATTTCTTGCCAAAGTATTTTATCCTTTTGA
>JAFSNU010000413.1 GCA_017447325.1 Synergistaceae bacterium
AACGCCGATTTCAATAAAATAATTTTCAGCCAATAAAGCTAAATTTAAATTCTCAAGCTCGCTTGCTTTAACTTTAAACGCCTTTGCAAGAAACGCGCGTATCTCGTTATTAGCTATAAAATTATATTCACGAGAGCCTTTAGCAACTTTAAAGTAATTTTTAAATGATTTTAAATAATCCTGAACTATATAATCTATATCATAGCCCATTAACGCCTCGAGCAAAGCGCATACAAAGCCTGTCCGGTCTTTGCCGGCGTCGCAGTGAATTAAAAACGGCGGTTCGCTTTTAGCCATCGCGATTATGCCCTGCGCTAATCTATTTTCAAAATTTTTAGAATAATATTTCCAGTCAAGCCCCAGCAAAATTATTTTATGCTTACTGCAATAGCTTGATTTAAAATCTTTATAATTTTTAAGCTTACTCTCAGAATCGCCTAAATTAACAAAAGTCTTAATTCTAAAATTTTCTGCGGCCTTGTCGGCTATTAAATTACGCTTTAAAACATCATTAACAGGCGACGAAGATCTATATAATTTATCTTTAATAACTTCTCTAAAATTAGCAAATTCTAAATCGCTTAAATCTTTATAATTCGCCCGGTCATTGCTTCGGCGGCTCGCAAGCTCTTTATAAAAACTTTTATTATCCGCAAACGCATTATTAAAATTTATAAATATTAACGCAAGAATTAACGCGCAAAATTTATTAAATTTCATGTTCAACTCATCGCCCCTTTTAAGCATTAATATAAAACAAAAGCCGGACTCTTGTCTATAAGCAAAAATCCGGCCTTTTATCTAATTATTTAATTTAAATCTAACGCTGCACGCGTCCCGAGCCTGAGCCGCCCATCAAGCCTAACACTTCCGCCTCGCTGGCCATGTTAAAGTCATATTCAGTCGCTTGCTTCAAGCAGCTTGCCGCGACCGCGAACTCGATAATTTTGTCCGGCTCATCCGGCCATTTGCGCATCGCGTGAATTAATCCGCCGCCGAACGAGTCGCCGCCGCCGACCCTGTCAACCAAGTGAATTAAATAATTCTTCGCGAAATGCGCCTGATCATTAATATACAGCATTCCGCTCCAGTTATTGTCAGATGCCGAAATGCTTCCGCGTAAAGTTATCGCAACGGCCTTAAAATTAAATCTGTCAGTTAATTGCTTTGCAACTGAGATATAGCCGTTTTTATCAAGCTTGCCGCCCTCTATGTCCGTGTTTTCAGCCGCAATTCCGAACACGTCCTTTGCGTCCTCTTCGTTTGCAATGCAGACATCGACAAACGGCATCAGCTTGCCCATGACTTCGCCGGCTTTCTCGCGCGTCCAAAGCTTGCCTCTATAATTTAAATCGCAAGATACAGTAATATTTTTAGCTTTTGCTGCCTGACACGCGTCAATGCAAATATCCGGCAGCTTGCCGCCTAAAGCTGGTGTTATTCCCGTGAAATGGAACCAGTCAGCATTCTCGAAAATTTTGTCCCAGTCAAATTCATCCGGCTTAGCTAACGCAATAGACGAATTAGCCCTATCATAAATAACTTTGCTGCCTCGCTGCGACGCGCCTTTCTCGCAGAAATAAATTCCGAGCCTAGGACCGCCGCGCAAAATTAAGCTCGTATCAACGCCGAATTTGCGCAAAGCATTTATAGACGCCTGGCCGATCTCATGCTCAGGCACTTTCGACACGAACGCCGCGTCATTGCCGTAATTAGCGAGCGACACTGCAACATTAGCCTCGCCGCCGGCATAAGTCGCTTCGAAACTGTCCGCCTGTAAAAATCTTAAATAACCGGCGGGATTTAATCGCATCATAATTTCACCGAAAGTTACAACTCTTGACATAATTAAATTATCCTCCTATTTAGCACTATTCACAGCATTAATAAATTCTTTCGCTAAATCTCTAATCTTGTCCCATTCACCATTTGCGATCCAGTCTTTATTGACCAGATTGCCTCCCACGCCCAAGCCCACGCATCCGGCCTTCATAAAGTCAGCGGCGTTCTTCTCGTTCACGCCTCCGACGGCCATTAACGGCACATGACTTAACGGCGCTTTAACGGCTTTAATATAGCCAGTGCCTAATACGCTCGCCGGAAAGACTTTCACCGCGTCAGCTCCGGCATTATACGCCTCTAAAATCTCGCTGGGCGTGAATGCTCCCGGGAACAAGCCAAGTCCAAACGCCTTGCCGGCTCTAATAATTTCGGGCTGAGTTGACGGCGTAACTAAATAGTGTCCGCCTGCGTTATACGTCATGGCGACCTGCTCAAGCGTGATTACAGTTCCCGCGCCGACAAGCATTTCGTCCCCGAACTCTTTATTTACGGCTTCAATAGCTTTTGCAGTATCAGCCCAGGTCTCCGGTGCTTTTTGATTATAAGTAATCTCCATTAGACCGATGCCGCCCTCTTTAAACGCCTGCGCTAATCTAAGCATATTATCAGGCTTCAAGCCCCGCACTATCGCAACGATTTTACGCTGCTCAACATATTCTAACGGCGTCATGATTTAAATATCCCTTCTTATCTTAATTCTTAATTCTTAATTCTTAAATTTAACTACCATTCGGCGATAATTCCGTCAGAGTCGCGCCAAACTGGATTATGCCAGTCGTGAGACTTAGACGCCATCTCGCGCACATAATCTTCATTAACTTCAATTCCAAGCCCGGGCTTAGTTAATAACTCGCAATAGCCGTTCTTCCATTTAAATATCTCAGGATTTTTCATGTAATTTAATAAATCATAACCGGCATTATAGTGAATTCCCGCGCTCTGCTCCTGAATAAAGGCATTGGGCGAACAGAAATCAACCTGTAGACAAGCCGCCAGCGCAATCGGACCTAACGGACAGTGCAGAGCAAACGCGACGTCAAACGCCTCGGCCATAGCTGCGATTTTACGCGCCTCTAAAATTCCTCCGCAGTGCGACACATCCGGCTGAATAATATCAACGCCGCCGCGCGTCAGCATATGCTTAAATCCCCAGCGCGTATAATTACGCTCGCCCGTCGCTATCGGCGTGTGACAAGTTCTTGCAAGCTCTATAAACTCGTCCTCATTCTCGCATAATACCGGCTCTTCGATAAACATTAAATTATATTCATCAAGCATGTGCATTAACTTTTTGGCCATTGTCTTATGAACCCGCCCATGAAAGTCAACGGCAATGCGCATACCGGGCACGGCCTCTTTAATGGCTTTGACGCGCTCGACAGTCGCCTCAAGCTTGTCATAACTATCAATCCAGCGCAATTCATCAGTGCCGTTCATCTTAACTGCCTTATAGCCCTGCGCAGCTGCCTCTTTCGCCGCCTCGCCCGTGTCCCTTGGATGATCGCCGCCGATCCATCTGTAAACTTCTATCCTGTCCCGGCACTTTCCGCCCAACATCTCATAGACCGGAACGCCTAAGGCCTTGCCTTTAATATCCCACATTGCCTGTTCAATTCCGGAAGCTGCGCTAGTTAAAATCGGCCCGCCGCGATAAAATCCCGCGCGATACATTAACTGGAACGCATCTTCAATATCTGTCGCGCTGTGGCCTATCAGCTGCGAACCTAATTCTTTTACTGCTGCGGCTACGCTCTCGGCCTTGCCCTCGCAGACAGGCTCGCCCCAGCCGGTCAGACCGTCGTCAGTCGTGACTTTCAAGAACAGCCAGCGCGGCGGAACTTTAAATAATTCAAACTTCTCTATCTTGCTCATTATTAAATCAACTTCTTCCTATTTATATTTATATATAGCTTATATATAGCTAAAATTTAAATTTCTCCCTCTTCATCAGCTTCACTAATATCAATCTTAGCGGCTGACTCTTTAGCTAAAAGACGCGGCGCAAGAATTAACGACAGTGCCGACAACGCTATTAAAACTATCGACGGCGTGTTAGACACTAAAGGCAATAACGCGCCCCTGCTCACCATTAACGCCCTGCGCAGATTAGTTTCAGCTAAAGGCCCTAATATAAAGCCTAATATAATCGGCGTTATCGGGAATTCTAATTTATTCATGACTATTCCCAAAACTCCGAATATTAACACGATCCAAGCGTCGAAAATTCTGTTATTAATCGCGATTGCGCCTATTAAAGACAAAACCATTATAATCGGCAGCAAAATATGTTTAGGCACCGCAAGCATTCTCACGAAAACTCTTATGCCGTAATACTGCAAAATCACGCAAAATATATTAGCGAGCATTAACGCGACAAAAATACCGTATATAAAATCTGCGTTATTAGTCATTACTAAAGGCCCTGGTTGCAGGCCGTGAACCATCATTGCGCCGAGCATAACAGCCGTGAACGTGTCGCCCGGGATGCCTAATGCAAATAACGGTATCATCGCTCCGCCGACGCAAGCGTTATTTGACGTCTCAGACGCAACTACGCCGCCCATATAGCCTGTGCCGTATTTCTCAGGATGCTTTGACGTAGATTTGCTCACAGAATACGCAACTACATTAGCAGTCATGCCCCCGACACCGGGCAAAATGCCGATAAACGTTCCGACTACGCCCGACGTGATCATGTTCACAAACTGCTCTTTACACTCCTGCCACGTGAAGCCGAAGCCGCGGATTTTGTAATTAGTAATAATTTTAGCCTTTTTGTCAAAACTCTTTGACGCGTT
>JAFSNU010000414.1 GCA_017447325.1 Synergistaceae bacterium
ATATAAATTTAATCGCGTATAAAGAATTAAACGAGCCTATTCACGCCGCCGCAAAAATTAGATACAGGCAAAACGAAGCTAAAGCTATAATAACGCAAGCAGATCAAGATAATTTATTAATCGAGTTCGATGAGGCGCAGCGGGCTCCGGCGATCGGACAGGCCGCAGTGATTTATGATTTACAAGATTCAAGTTTAGTAATAGGCGGCGGAACTATTTATAAAATTTTAAAAAATTAAGTTTATTAAATAAATAAAATAAATAAAAATCCCGGGCGATTAACCCGGGACTTTTTTGTTCTAAATTTTAATTAAGCTTTTAAGCTTTAATTGCCTTCTGCTTCGCGGGCTTCTTCTTTTTCTTGCTGGCCGCGTTGTCTCTGTCCTCTTCGTCAACTTTGAACATCGACAGCGAGTCTCTTAAATCCTGAGCAAGCTGTGTCTGATCATTGGCGATGTTAGCGGCTCTCTCAGCGACAACTGCCGTGTCGTCCATCGAGTTCTTGATATTCTCGAGGTTCTGTAAGATCTCAGTCGTTGCCTTAGTAACGTTGTCGATACCGGCCGCGATCTCACGGCTTGAAGCTGCCTGCTCCTGAGCGACTGCTGCGATATTTTGGATTCTGTCGTTGGCCTTGTCGATCTGTCCCATGGCCTCAGTAAGCGAATCCTGCGCGCCGTTGGCCTTCTCGACCGTCTGAACAAGAAGTGCCGCGACCTCGTCGCTTGACGTCTTCGTGTCTCTTGCTCCGCTCTGTAACGACTCCATTAAGCCGCGCACGCTCTCAGCTGCTCTGCTCGACTCTTCGGCAAGCTTACGCACTGACTCAGCGACGACTGCAAATCCGCGTCCGGCCTCGCCCGCTCTAGCCGCCTCGATAGCCGCGTTAAGGGCTAACAAGTTGGTCTGGTCTGCGATAGACGAAATAACTCCGATAAATTCAGTGATCTTATTAACTGAGTCAACAAGATTCTGGAGCGATACTCCGCTCTCTTCCGTCTTCTTCGAAAGAACGGTCATGTTAGCGATAGCCTCTTGTACTGCTTCAGTTGCCTTAGTTGCGACCTGAGTAACGTTGGCGATAAACTCGGCGCAATCCGTAGCGGCCTGAGCTGACGTCATCGATGCCGCCGACATTTCTTCAGTTCCGGCGTTGCTTTCCTGAAGCGACGAAGCGTTATTTTCCATTAATTTAACAGTATTGCTGACTTCGTTCAAAACGGTCTTCGTGCTCTGTAAGTTCGTAGCCGCGTCCTCGCGCATGACCTGAGCTTTGTCAGTCGAAGTGTTAGCGTTGTCTCTAATCTCGCCGATTGCAGTTCTAAGCGAAATGAACATTGAAGATAACGCGTCGCGCAGATCTCCAAGCTCGTCGTGGCCGGTGTAATGGAAGTCGTCGTCCGTGATCGCCATATCTCCGTCACGTGCATTAGTGGCAAGCTCAACAACTCTGTTAAGCGGCTTTCTGATAGCTCCGGCTATAAAGTAAGCAATAGCAAATCCAACTACAACTGCGACAGTTGCGAGCGATATTAATAATAAAATTGCGCTGCCCAATGCGTCATAGCCGTTCTGGGTGAGCATTGTAATTCTATTGACGGCCGTCGTCATAATATTATCAGATACGTTCAGGAGCTCGCGACCGTCAGCGAGTAACTGCTGGAATAACGGATCCGTCTCATTAAACGAGCGAAGCACGTCTGAGAAACTTGTCTTGAATATTCCGAATGCGCCTTTTGCGCTGCCAAGCCTCTCTTTAACGTCTGCAAAGCGTGCAGCGTCATTAAATTTAGTAGCAGCGGCTTCGAGATCGTTAAGCTGCGTCACGACATCGTTAAGCGTATTCACGTTTCTGTACTGCATGCCCTCCTGATAGCGCCATGCGGCAGTCAAAAGCCTCGTCGTAAGACCCTCGATCGTCCTGATGCGCTCGATGCTATTCACAACTTCTGCAACTATTGCTTTCATGTCAGCACTTGGATTGCCGGAGCGAGCCTGAATCTCCTCGTACGATCTCTGATACTGCATATTAGTCACGTCGGAGAAGACATTATAAATCTGATTAATGCCCTCGTCGAGCTTTGCAACCGCAGCTCTCTTCGTGTTAATCATCGTGATAACTTTTTCAAAAGCCGCAGAGCTGTTGCGGAGAGTTCTCTCGATCTCAGGCAGTGTCCTGAGCGACTCCAGATCGGGCCGTTCAGCGTAAAGCCTCTTAGCTGTTTCAAGCTCGCCTCTGAGCTCATCCAGTCGCCCCTGTAAGGCCTTAATGTCATTATCGCTCTCGGAGAAACGCAAATCACGAATCCCGGCGCGAATCCATGACACTGTGGTCGTCATGTCGTTCGCGATGTTCATTGCCCTTACTACCTGCTGAATAAACGCGATGTCATGCTGAACGCTCGAGATACTCATCCAGCTCAAAAAAACCGCAATGCCGAATAAGGCAAGAACTAAACCAAATCCGACTCCCAATTTCATGGGGATTCTCAAATTCTTTAACATTTAATACGCTCCTCGGTAAAAAATATTCGCGCAAGAACACCGCGCATTTTTAATTCATTATAATTTATTATAGCTTATAAATCAAAAAAATTTTAAAATTTAATTAAAATTAATTTTATAAAATTTAATAAAATTATTAAATTTCAGGCGAAATTTTTTCACGCGCCATAAGCCACGCAAGAGCCGCGTAAGTTTTTGAATCTCTTATCGTCCCGTCAGCCATTAACTTGGGAATATCTTTATACGCAACTTCTTGAACATGCACGTCCTCGTCGTCGTCCTGCGGCAATTTAGACTCGATTAAATCTTCAGCTACAAAAATATCTACAAACTCAGTGCAAAATCCCGGCGAAGCATAAAAGCCGCCGATTTTAATCAACTTGCCAGGCTTATAGCCCATCTCCTCCTGCATCTCGCGCGACGCAGCCTCTCTCGGATCTTCGCCCGGCTCGATCAAACCCGCGCAGATCTCCAGCGTATTCTCGTTCACCGCATATCTATACTGCTTGACTAACAACACGCTCTGATGATCAGTCAATGCAAGCATCCCGACCGCCGGCTTGTGCTCGACTATTTCACGCGTCGCCTCTTTGCCATTAGGCAGTTTAACTTTGTCAACGCGCGTGCTCAAAATTCTTCCGTCAAAAATTTTATTCTGACTTATGCACTGCTCGCTCAATAACAACACCCCGTCTTAAAATTTTAAATTTAAAAAATTTTTAAATTAATTTAAACTATATTTATTTTATCCAATAAATTATCCGCGTTATCTGTAATTTCGCCGATTATATACGCGTCAATTTGATTTTTATTTAAAATTTTTAACGCATTGTCAGCCTCGTCCTGAGAAATTATTAAAGTCATGCCGACGCCCATGTTAAAAATATTAAACATCTGCATTAAATCTATATTTCCCTCGCGCATTAAATATTTAAAAATATTTAAAATTTTAATTTTATCTTTAAAAATTTTTGCGCTGACTTTGTCATTTAAACTTCTGGGAATATTTTCAAAGAAGCCGCCGCCGGTTATATGCGCTATAGACTTTATATTTATATTATTATTAATCAAGTCTAAAACGGGCTTAACATAAATTTTAGTGGGCGTTAATAATTCCTCGCCTAAAGTCTTTCCAAAATCTTCTTCATATTTAAATAATACTTTTTCAGCTAAATTTATATCATCAAGCTTTAAAATTTTGCGCACAAGCGAAAAGCCGTTCGAGTGCAGACCCGACGACGGCAGCGCGATAATAATATCTCCGGCTTTAACATTATTATTATCTAAAATTTTACTCTTCTCGACTATGCCCACAGCGAAGCCGGCTAAATCATATTCATCCGGCTCATAAAAGCCCGGCATCTCCGCAGTCTCGCCGCCGATTAACGCGCACTCGGCCTGAAGGCAGCCCTCCGCTACTCCTGATACTATGCTTGCAACTCGCTCCGGCAAATTTTTTCCGACAGCAACATAATCAAGAAAAAATAAAGGCCTTGCCCCGCAGCATAAAACATCATTCACGCACATAGCCACGCAGTCAATGCCGACAGTGTCATGCTTATTCAACAAAAATGCGATTTTTAATTTAGTTCCAACGCCGTCAGTTCCGCTTATTAAAACCGGCTCTTTATAATTATATTGCGACAAATCAAACGCGCCGCCGAAGCCGCCCAAGCCCGACGCAACGCCTTTAATTTTTGTCTTGGCTGTGATAGCAGAGATTAATTCAACGGCCTTATAGCCAGCCTCAACGTCAACTCCGGCCTTAATATACGCTTCGCGATTTTCAATCTTCTTCATTTATATATAGCCTCGTTTAAATTTAAAATTTAATTTTTAATTTTTAAATCTTTTGCCTCGACTTCCGCCGCCATGGCTAAAGCCTCTTGCTCGAGTTTCAACGCTAAATCTTCATTGCTCAACGCTAAAATTCTCGCCGCAAGCCAAGCCGCATTAGCTCCTCCGTCAATCGCCACAGTCGCGACCGGCACGCCCGATGGCATCTGCACCGTCGCTAATAAAGCATCAAGCCCGCCCAAGTCCTGAGATTTTACGGGAACGCCTATCACAGGCACGCGCGTATTCGCCGCGATAAAGCCCGCTAAATGCGCCGCCTTGCCCGCTATAGCTATAATCACGCCAAAATTTTTAGCTTTAGCATTTTTAGCAAACTCTATAACTTTATCCGGCGTTCTGTGCGCAGACATGACACGCATTTCAAATTTAATTTCAAGCTTATTTAAAATTTTAGCCGCCTTTTCAGCTATCGCTAAATCACTGTCGCTGCCCATTATTAATGCAACTTGATTCATAATTAACACTCCTTTAATTTAAATTTTAAAATTTAATTTAAAATATTTCCGCGAATATCTTTTATCAAACTCGATAACGGCCGGATATAATCTTTCATGCCTGAATGCTGAGACGCGCGTAAATAAATATCGCTCTTGTCATTCAAATAAAATATCTGCCGCTCTTTGCCTAAATTCACGATCTTATCGTCCGACAGATCTTTATCGTAAGTTATAATATGCCAAATTTCTTTTATTTTATAATGCGACAAGTCATTGCTCTTTGCGCCTGAAAGCTGCTTCCACCGTTCGCGTAAAGTTCTCTTGCAGCTTATGCCAATAATCCAGCCGTCGTGACATTTAAACCATTTGTCAACTTCAATATTTTGGTCAAAATGCTCGGGCTTGTTCACAGCTTTAAATTTATAATAATTAAATATAAAAGATATAACGCTCTCGAGCGACTGTCCGCCGCGAGCCTTGCGCTTCTGACCTAATCTGCGTTCAAACTCCTGAACGAATGCCGTCATGATTATATTATCGTCAAGCTTGTCATGCTTAATTTCAAGCAAATTTAAATTTTTAATTAAATTTGCAAAGCTCTCTATCACAGCTAAACGTTCAGCCTCGAGGCAGCCCCGCGCTCCTAACTCATCCCATACGCTTATAACAGTTCCGGCAGCGTCCTCTCCGTCATTGTCAAGTATAGTCTTAGCCGCCGCAATGCAAAAATCTTTATCACTCGACGGGATAGATTTTAAAGCTGCATTAATCGGCGCGATAATATACTTTACAGTAATGCAGAAAATTATAATATCATCAAGATTTTTAATTTCTTTATTAATAAATTCTAAAAAATTTAAATGCTGACTGCGCCGCTTGCTGCCGTCTTTCGAGATGCTTTTAATTATCTCAGCTAAAATATTTTTCGCAATTAATAATTTTTGATTAGCTAAAATTTCGCTGCTCGATAAAATAATTTCAATTTTATTCACGGCGCACAATAATTTTGCCTCGCTGCTTGTCCCGATTGCAGCGTATTGATCCGTATTTACTAAAGCCCTTGCGAACCAGTAAACATTTTTAAACGGTGATTTATTAATCTTCATTGCAAAATTTTGCATATTAAAATCCTATCTCAACTTGTATTGGCTCTAATTTTTTTGTGTCGCGCCAGTCACTGCCGTCAAGCCTCGCCTTGGCCATTCTGCAATACTCTTCAGATTTTTCAATCAAAATAAAATCGCGGCCAAATTTTTTTGCCGATACGCCAGTCGTGCCCGAGCCTGCGAAAGGATCAAGCACAATCTGCCCAGGTGCGCTGCTTATTATTCTGTCTATCAACTCTTCAGGGAACGGTGCCGGGTGCGGATTTTTAAATTCCTGCCGAATCTCCCAAACGTCAGTGTATTTATTCGCACCCTTGATTAATTTAAAATCTTTATTGCAGATCATATAAATTTGCTCAGTAGTCGGCAGAAAGTAGCCGGAATTAAAATTAATCGCGCCGCTGCGTTTCCAAATTATAACTTGCCTTAACGGGAAGTCACGAACTATTTCGCCTCTATCCTGCAATAAGCCGGCTTGAACGCGGTTTTTATTATTATAAAATATCGCCCCGTCATCTTTAATCAATCTATACATCTCAGACACACAAGCCTTTTGCCAGCTCACATACTCGTCATAAGGCATATTGTCATCATAATTTTGATAGCCGGACTTTATAGCCGCGTTCTTCCATTTGCCGCAGTTAGTGCCGGGCTTTAAGCCGTTGCCCGTGCTGTTTAATAAATTATAAGGCGGCGACGTGATTATCAAGTCAACGCACTTGCCCGGCATTTTCTTCATAACTTCAAGACAATCGCCGTGAATTATAGAATTTAAAAAATTATTTAAATCTAAATTCTCATCAAAATTTTTTATCTCAGTCATAGTTTTAATTTAAAAATTTAAATTTTAAAATTTAATTTATTATATATTATTTGCAAACTCCAAAAATTTTTGCGCAGCTTTAGAGAACGCCGCGTCCTTCTTCCATGCAAGGGCAAGCCGCGCGTTTATCTCAGGCTTTAACGGCACAAATCGAAAATCACTATTAAAATCAGTGTTGATAATTCCCTCGATAGTCAATAAAATTCCTAAGCCCTCGCGAGCCATGACAGCGCCGTTATAAATTAAATTATGCAGGCCTATTATATTTAACTTCTCAGCTTCATAGCCCAGCCAGCTTTCAAACTCGTTCTCAGCTATCGCCTGATACGATGCTAATAAATCTCTGTTCAATAAATCCTCCGGCTCGGCGAAGCCTTTTAACGCTAAAATATCGTCTTTCAAAACTAAAACGCCCCATCTGTCAGCGTAATCTAAAATTTTATAATTATATTTAGCTAAATTAACTTTGCCGACAAAGACACCAAAGTCAATTAATCCCCGGTCAAGCTTCTCGCTCACGCCCTCGCGGTCCGCGCTGATCATTCTGTATTTAATTTTAGGATAATTATTTATTAAATTTTTCAAAATTTTGCCGATTAAAGCCATTCCGGCAGTCTCGCCCGCGCCGATATAAACAACTCCGCTTATGTCGCCGCTTAAATCTTTAAAGTCCAGCAAAATTTTTTCTTCAAGCTCGAGCATCTCCTGCGCATGTTTCTTTAATAACAGGCCCTCGGGCGTTAAATTAATTTTGTAATTGCTGCGCGTGTATAATTTTTTGCCGATCTCTTCTTCAAGATTATGCAGCTGCCTCGTCAGGCTTGACTGCGACACGTGAAGCCTCGCCGCCGCCTTCGTAATATTTTCGTCCCTTGCCGCCTCAACAAAATATTTTAAAACTCTAAGCTCCATGCTCTTAAATTCACTCCTTTAATATGCTAAAATAATTTTAATCAATAAAACTTTTCGCAAAATAAACTCGAAGTTTTTCAACTACATTTTCAACTACAAACGCATATTA
>JAFSNU010000415.1 GCA_017447325.1 Synergistaceae bacterium
CTCGTAAAACGCCTGCCGTCTGAACGCGTTATAGCTTCCGTTCCGTGTAGTCTTCAAGTCTAAAATCAAATCGCCGCCTTTCAACGGCTTGATATAGTCCGGCCGGCACTTGCATAAAATTTCATTCAAGCCGACGGGCTGCTGCCAGTAGTACGAAGTTTCAGCCTCGCCGCCTTTAAATAAATTTCCGGCAAGCTTGTGAGTTAAAACATTTTCGCTCATGTCCAAAACTTTTTGATACTCGTCCGCGCTTAAAATAATTTTGCCTGAACTTTCAAGCTTTGCCCATTCTTCCTTGCCTGCTTTAGTCCGTTTATCAAGCTCGGGAGCCTGCAAGTAGTCAGTCAAAAATCTTTCAGGCTCTAATACAGCCGTATGAACAGCTGTCCCGAGCTTCATGCTTGGAGTTTCCTCGTGCGGGGAGCTTTTATAATATTTATAATGCATAGGCGATTTTAGCAAATATTTCAAGTCACTGGAGCTGATGCCAGCTCCAGCATGATAGTCTTGATTAGAAATATTTTTATATACGCCGGGTTTAATTGATGCGTTCAAAATAAGCTTCCTCCCATTTAAAATTTGCCTTTTCATTGCAAAGAGTTGCTTTGTTAATTGCTTTTATGTTGCTTATACCGCTAAATAGAGCTTCTATTACAGTTAAACGCAAATCATTGTCTATGTCTTCTCTATGCAAAACCTTTAATAAGCTTTGTATGCTGTTTACGCGGCTTTCAATTCGTTTAAAATTTGCCTCGGCAATTTCGCATGATATATATTTGCTCATATCAACGCTTTCAGGCTCTTTAACTTCCGGCTTTGGTTGCTCTATGGCTCGTTTGCCGTAAGCGGCGTTTGCAATTTCGCTCTGAATGATTGCGCGTATAGTCTCGACGAGTTCGGTGTTATTAGCTGTCGGCTCGGGCTGCGTTACTCGCTGCTCGCCGCTCGGTGTGTCATCTTCGAAATTTAAATCCATGGTCGTGTCGTGTCCCCATTTGCCCTGCTTGATTAAATTTTGAATTTTAGGATATATACACGTTCTGAGATAATCTTTAAGATTTTGAGCAGTAGTGTAAGTACTCCGTTTTTCAAAATTAATCGTGTCAAGAACTTCTATTAAAGCTTGATATTTTATAAAAACAGTATAATTGTTACAATTGTATCGAGTTGGCAAATCGTCGCTTATTACATTATTTATAGGGATGTGTATATAATTACTGCTCACGCTGGCCGAATAAAAACTTCCGCCCGTGCTTGCCCCGTATACAATTTTTGTTATTGCGCTCAGCTGTATGTAAATATCTTTATTCTCATCAACTGCAGCAAATAGCGTAAAGCCATTTCGCCGTCCAACGGGATATACCTTTAAATTTTTTATCTCTCTGTTTTTCACAGTCAAATTTCCTCCAAAGTTATTATTTAAATCATTTAAGTTCTGGGCTCGCCGCTCCGTGCGTTTTCGAGCGCGTCTTTTAGCGTTAATCTTGTCCTTGTGAGCCTCGTAATATTTGCGATCATACTCGCGGCGTTCCTCCTTGTGAGCCTCGTAATGTTTGCGCTGATACTCAGCCAGTTCGTCCTTGTGAGCCTCGTAATATTTGCGCTGATACTCAGCCTTTTTATCCTTGTGAGCCTCGTAATATTTGCGCTGATATTCGCGCTTGCGGGCCTTGCGTTCTTCGTCACTGAACATTATTCGCCAGCTCCAAATTCACGCGCAAATCTTCAAGCCCGCAGCCGGCTTCGTTAATCAGCTTTACTGCGGCCTGTATCTTGTCCTGAACGTCAAGAATTTTGCTCCGTAATCTTTTATTAGGCCTGCGCTTTTGCCTTTCAGCTTCTTCAAGCTCTTTAATTACGGCTACGTGCAGCCTGTACGCGCTCGCGAGTTCGTTCATTGCGGCCTTAGCTATACAGTCTTTACCGCGCCGACTTACCGCGTGAACCGTCCCGTCAAGTTTATCGAATTCGAACGCTACCCCCAGCTCTTTATAATCCGCCAAAAAACTTTTCGCTTCTTGCTGCATATCCATAATAAAAATCCTCCAAAATTAAAAATTATTCCTCGTCAAGTTTTTTAAATTTCTTGTACCACATGCTCGCCGGCCTACAAAAAATCGAACCTGAGGCAAGGCTGATATATACGACTAAAGGCTTTAAACTCTCCGAGTGCCTGCCTACTCCGATTACTTCATACACGCCGCCTGTTTTTAAGTTTAAATATTTGCCTTTTGGAATAGCCTCTAACGCGTCTTGATAAGTTCTCGCCTTCCTTTTCACAGCAACTTCAATTTTTGCTAAAATATCACGCTGTCTTTCGTCATCCATGTTTTTATTTCCCCTTGCCGATTTCTTTTAAATTATTTTCAGCCGCGAATTTATCCAAGGCGTCCTGCGCTTCTTGATAAGTCTTAAACTCGCCGAGTTTGTCCGCTAACACGCGCTTATTCTTTAAATTCGCAATAATATATTTCTCGCCGCCGCGTCCTATAGCTTTTATAATTTCCTTGCCCATAAAATAACGCTTATGCCCGAGCCGCCAGTCCTCGAGCGCCTGCGCGTCCCATTTAGTTTTTTTGTCTTGCTGAATACCCTGCGGCAGTATTCCGCGCTTCGTCAACATTAAAACATCATAGCACGTCATACCTAACTTCTTCGCCGCCTGATTTGCTGTTAAAAATTCCATGTGAAACATCCTCCTTAAATTTAAATAAATTAATTTTTTAATTTAATCCGAGCATACGCCGACGCTCGTCTATGCTTGGCCAGTTTAAAAATTTTACACCGCACCAGTCCGTTGCGAAATTATAATCTCCCTTGGCCTCCGCCAGCTCGCAGCGCCGCGACCAAAATTTCATGAGCGTATGCGTATCAATCAAATCTTTTTTATAAACACTCCGGCCGTTTATCTGTTGTATTTTGTCATCGGGGATAAGCCCCTCGCGTTTTGCGCATTGCTTGCAGATGTGATATAAATTTAATTTCACGGCCTTAACGTTAAAATCAAATACATGATATGAAACACAATTAATAGGGATAATTTTTTCGCACAGACAGCAGTGCCTGTTTGAAACTTTGTACATCGGGAACATTATTGCTTTCACGACACAACATCTCCGTTTATGTAAGCTTCTATAGCATTATCAACTTGTTTTTCAAGCTCGATACATCTATACATTACACGCCTATCACGCGTCTTGAAAAATATTTTTTGATAATCCCGCATTCTTTTTACAAGAAAATAAAAATCAATGCCGCGCAACATCGTTATAATAAATAATTGCCGCAAACGCGATAAGCCCCGCGCATCCGAACAGCCAGTCTAAAAATGCTTCTAACATATTAATTGCCCCTGCACGTCTTCAAACTCCGCGAGCATTTTTGTCAACCTGCCGCTCAAGCTCTTTGCTCCGCTCTAAAGCCCGTTTGTCGCGCGTCTTAAAATAAAGCTTTTGAGTATAGCGCATTTCTTTCACGAGTGTTTTGAAAGAATAATCCAAATTAATCAACTCCTGCTTTCTAATAAACAATGTTCCTTTGCGAACTTGTCTAAAGCTTTTTGTGCTTCCTCCGGCGTGTCATAAACTTTAAACGCCTTATAATTTCTCACTCTGTGACGTCCGTCGCCGTTGCCGTAATACGCGATAATATACTGTTCGCCCAAGCCTTGAGTTGCGCCGATAATCTTGTCGTTATATAAATAACTTTTGCCGAAAAATTTATTAGTCATGCAAAATCACCTTTTCTTCCGCTAATTCAATTTTTCCTTTTCTCCAAACTTCGAGTTTTAGCTCGTGAAGCAATTCATAAGCTCTCTCGGCATATTCTTTAATCTGACATGCTAATGCCCTGTAAAATATTTCAGGCTCGTCCGCGTCAAAATCTTCGACTTGATTAATAGCGTCAGCAGTATATTTTATATTCACGAGATGTCCTAACGCTTCTTCAATCATCTTTGTGCGCCCCTGTGAGTGTAATTCTTTCAGTTTTTGCCCTTTCGTTTCTTCCATTTTTTCTACCTCCGATTTTTCCGACGTGTTCAGCGTCGCGCGCTCTTGTTCTGCCAGTTAGTTTTTACGAACTCATACGGGACGAACTTAAATTTTGCCGGCTCGCGCTCTTGCTCCGGCTCTTGAGCTTTAGGCCGCGCTGAGTTTATAGCCTGGCGGCGCATACGCTTATACTCAGCCTGTTCGTCCTTGTGAGCCTCGCGATATTTGCGATTATATTCGCGGTGTTCGTCCTTGTGAGCCTCGCGATATTTGCGATTATACTCAGCCTGTTCGTCCTTGTGAGCCTCGCGGTATTTGCGCTGATACTCAGCCCGTTCGTCCTTGTGAGCCTCGTAATATTTGCGATAATACTCGCGGCGTTCCTCCTTGTGAGCCTCGTAATGTTTGCGCTTATACTCAGCCAGTTCGTCCTTGTGAGCCTCGTAATATTTGCGATTATACTCAAGTTTGCGGGCTCTGCGCTCTTCGTCACTTAATTTAGGCCTGCTTCTGCGTTTGCCTGCTTCGGCTCTGCGCTCTCGCAGTTTAGCTAAAAACTCTTTGCGGTGTTTTTCATACCACCTGCGTCTGCGCTCGTTAGCTTCGGCCTTATGCTCTTGATAATACTTGCGCCGATACTCGCGTCTTGCCTCGTCGTCCAATTTTTTTATCTCCTTTTCTAAATTCCGCTCCGTCCGCTGTCATGCTAAAATTCCTCCAGTCTAATCAGGCCGCCTATTTCAATTTTGCGTTATATAAGGCGTAACATACGGCTCGATTGTATCTATCCGTCTGCCACAAGCAATACAATACCACGCCCAGCCGTCTTTATAATCCGGCCTTAATTCAACTTTAGAATAACCGCAAACATGTAACAGCTGCTCGTCTTGTGGTGTCATGATTAATTCTCATTGCTTTCTGTATCTGTAAAATCTCTCTCAAGCCATTTTAAATAGCTCTCTTCCACGCGCTTAATGCTTTTCATAGCGTAAAACGTCAAAAAGCCCATTACGCCGATTGCGCAAGCTCCTACAACTCCAACGCCGCAAATAACAGCTCCGTCCGCCGTCATGCTAAAAATCCTTCCGGAACATCACGCGGTCTCTTGCCTCTCTCAGCACTTGAACCGCAAACTCTAACGCCTGAAGAAACGCCCCGCAACTCTCATAGCCCCTGAATATTAATTCAAGCTCGTTATTGTCTTTGTCCTCGTTAATTACGCAGTC
>JAFSNU010000416.1 GCA_017447325.1 Synergistaceae bacterium
GGCGAAAGGCCGTATTTCTTTATCGCCTCGATATGTTCTCTGACGGGATAGCCTTTGTTCTTCGCGAAATTATAATTTTTATAAATCTCGCCGAGCCTTAACATCAAATTATCGCGCGTGACTTTCGCTATTACGCTCGCCGCGCTCACAGCCGGAATTAATAAATCAGCTTTAACTAAAGGCCACTGCGTTAAATTTAAATCTTTAATTCTTATATTGCCGTCAACTATCACGCAAATATTTTTATTATTTAATTTATTTAATAACTTCAAAACGCTTCTGCGCATGGCTATTAAAGACGCGTTCAAAATATTTTCCCGCTCGATTATCTCAATATTTATAAAGCTGTAAGCATATAAAACTTTAAGATTTTTTATAGCTTCAAAAATTTTCTCGCGTGATTTATGCGATAATTTTTTAGAATCTTTCAGCCCAAGCTTTAATAACTCTTGCTCCTGCTCACGCGTTAAATATGCAGCAGCTGCTATAACAGGTCCGGCCAACGCGCCCCGCCCCGCCTCGTCAGTTCCGATTATTAAATAATTATTCTCGAGCTTGCTTAATAAATTTTTCGCCTCGTCTAAATCAGCATACTTAGGAAAGATATTTGAATCCTCAATATCAAATAAAAATCTCGACCTGTCGCGCATATTTTTAAAATTAAATATATATAGTTTAATCTAAAAATTTTTAAGGCGTCTCAAGCGTAACCGGCGTTAATTTTCCTGCGGCGAACGCATCCAAAAATCTTTTGCCGGCAAGCTCAGTGTTCACAGCTCCGCCTGAAATTAAACAGCCTAAACGCCTGCCGATTAATTCCAAAATTTTATAATTATCATTTATTATTTCTTCATCAAGCTTTATATCCCATTTGCTTAAAACTTTATTTAATAAATTTTTAGAATTTAAATAATTTATTAATTCAAGAGCGGCCGCCTCGAAGCCTCCGGTTAAAATATCAGCGCGTGCGCAGCCGAGCCATGACAGCGCTTGATGAACGCCGGGCTCAGAATGCGGATCTAAAATTCCCGGCGAGTCAACTATAAGCAAGCCATTATTTTTGTACCAGCTCACGGACTTAGTCACGCCCGGGATGCCGCCGACCTGAGCCTGAGCTTTGCCGGCTAAAGCATTAAGCAGCATCGACTTGCCGATATTAGGGATGCCCATTATCGCAAGTCTTAATTCTCTATGCGAAGGCTTGCGGGCTAATAAATCGCGCTTTAATTTATTAACGCCTTTGTCCTGCTTTAAGTTCACAGCGTAAGAATTTTCAAGCTTGTCAAGCCATAAAGCCGTGACGTCAGGATCGGCCAAGTCGCTTTTAGTTAAGACATGAATTATAGGCTTTAATTTTTTAAATTTCGCGAGCAGCGGCGACGAAGTTGAGAACGGCGCGCGTGCGTCCCGAACTTCGATTATCAAGTCAAGCCTCTCGGCTAACTCGCTGAGCTTGCGTCCGCCCCGAGCCATGTGCCCGGGATACCATACTGTGCGAGCCAATTTTAAATTTTATTTTTAAATTTAAATTATTCCGGAATGCCTACGCGGTTTAACGGCCAGTATCTAAAGAACACCGGACCTCTTAAATCCTCGTCAGAGACAAAGCCCCAAAATCTTCCGTCCTGAGAGTTCGGCCTGTTGTCTCCAAGCATTAAATATTTGCCCTCCGGAATTGTGAACGGAATTTCAGGGAATACATGACTGCGTCTGAAAGTAAAGGTATCGTGATTTTTAACGTAAGGCTCGTCCAACGGGTCGCCGTTTATATAAACTATGCCGTTGCTAATATTAACAGTGTCGCCGGGCAATGCTATAACGCGTTTCACAAAATCGCGCTCTTTATCGACAGGGTATCTAAACACATAAATCGAACCGCGCGACGGAGCAGCGAACCAGTTCCAAAATTTTGCGACCAAAACTCTATCGCCGATCTCCAAAGTTGGAATCATTGAGCCGCTCGGAATCCAAAATGCCTGAACTATAAACGCCCTGATTATCATAGCCAAAACAAACGCCCATATTATTGTCTCTATCGTGTCACGCCACCAAGGTTTAACTGCTGCTTCAGCCGCCAAATTTAACATCTCCAGTTTTAAATTTTTAATTTTTAAAATTTTTTTAAATTTAATTAAAATTAATTACATGATAGAATAAACACAATTTCAGCGTTTATTATAGCATGTAAATTTAAATTTAATAATTTAATTAAGAGAGGCGAGTTAAAAATTATGAGATTGGCCGACAAGTATCAGCATCAGGAAATCTCGGGAATGACGCGCATGTTTCAGAGCGTCGAACGAATGATTAAAGACGGCAATGCGCCGCTTAATTTAAGCATAGGCGAGCCGGATTTTATCACAGAGCCTGACATAGCCGACGCAGCATGCGCAGCTGCAAAGCAGGGCTTCACGCATTATCCGCCCTTGGCCGGCTTTAAAGATTTACGCGAAGCTGTATGCGCGTACTGGGCACGTCATCATAATTTTAAGGCAGATCCCGACGAAGTTTTTATAACAAACGGCGGTCTTCACGCGCCTATTTTATTATTCGAGGCTTTATTAAATCCCGGCGACGAGATTTTAATTTTCGAGCCGTATTTCTCGCCTTATCTCTCGCAAATTTTATACAGCAAAGCCGTGCCGGTTGTAATTAAAACTCAAGAGTCAAATAATTTCGCGCCGACTATAGAAGATTTAGAACGTGCTGTCACGCCTAAGACCCGCGGAATTTTATTAAACTTGCCGTGCAATCCGACTGGGAAAATTTTAAATTTAAAGCAGCTCGAAGAAATTGCTAATTTTGCAGAGCGTCATGATTTATTTGTGATCAGCGACGAGATTTACGAGTCTTTAATATTTAATAATAAAAATCATATTTGCTTTGCAAATTTAAACAACATGAAAGAGCGGACTATATTAATCGGCGGATTAAGCAAAAGCCATTGCATGACCGGCTGGCGTTTAGGCTATGTGATCTGCGATAAAAATTTAGTTAATACTTTATGCGTTGTCTCAGTGTTTCATACTTACGGCGTAAACACTTTGTCGCAAAAGGCTGCTGCGTATGCTCTTAATACTCAGGACGAGAAAGTCAAACAGCGCAGTAAAATTTTTGCGGACAGAATGAATAAAGTCGCGGCGAGATTAAATAGCATGAAAGGCGTGACCTGCGGCGAGGCTGAAGGCGCGTTTTATTTATTTCCGAGCATTAAAGCCACTGGTCTTACAAGCGAAGAATTTTCATGGAAATTATTAAGCGAGGCCGGAGTCGCAGTCGTGCCGGGCAGTGCGTTTGGTGAAAGCGGCGAGGGATATATCCGCATTGCCTGCACGCAGTCGCTTGATATTTTATTAAACGCCATGGACAGAATGCAAGAGTTCACAAATAAATTATCAGGAGCGCAGCCTCTTTAAACTTTGCGGCAATATTAACGGCAGTATTAAAACGTAAGACAAATTATAAAAAATTAAATATAATATAATAAATTTAAAAATTTGATTTTCACAAAACGGAGGCTTTATAAAAAATGGCTGATAATATAGATAATATAAATGTAAATTCAAGCACAGGCGCGAAGTTACTCGAGGCAGCTGCATCTGCGACTGTCGAGACCTCTCCTGAAAAATTAGAGGCCAACAAGCCCGGGTATCTGGCAATAAAATTTACGTTCTCACCGAGCCGGGGAGACATCGGCGGAGCGTTCTGTTTAATATTTGACGGCACGACCGGCGAGACAGTTCTGCAGTCTTTATGGGTCACGAGGCCTTACGTTCCGACTATATTAAAGCCTAATAGAGACTGGCGGACTTTTATTCGCATCTTCCCGCAGATCGGCAAGTATGATAAGTTGCTTGGCGATAAGTTAAACGAGGTTTTAACCAACGAGGTTTTAAACATCGAAGAACGCATTGCGATCTTCCAAGAGGGAACGAGTACTGTTAAAAGAAAGTTAGTGCGTGCCGAGGGCGAAATTAGAAGAGCGTTTGAACGTGCAGCGCAGTCGTTGTTTGACGTTGCCTGTGACGACGAGTTGATTCCAAGAGCTGATCTTGAACGCGCAAAATTATTACAGCCGATAGTCGACCCTGAAGCCGAAGCGCGTAAAAAGCAGGAAGAGGAAGAGGCCAAGAAAAAAGAAGAAGAGGAGAAGGCGGGGAAAGAAAAGCCGTTCGAGGAGACGCTCGTTCAGTGCATACCAAGAGTTGATCCCATAAACGGAAAGCCCATGATCGAGATCGTTCCGGGCGATATTATAGAAGTAGGTTTTCAGACAGCTGAGGCCGGCACAAGCGCGTTAATTCAAAAATTTTTAGAGACGTCAGGTCAAGAGCCTTTGTTCCCTGTTGACGAAGTTGATAGAAGAGACGAGAAGACTTATATTTATTTAAGAATCAGCGATGAGATACGCGGCGTGTTAGTCATGACGAAAAATTTAAGATTGCGCACTAAGAGACAGCCGCAGAAGCCGAGCGGAGTTTCTAATGTATTCGAGAACATAGTATTTTTAGGAATTTTAGGCGCGGGCTTAGTCGGAATTTTAATCGCGATTAGATATATCTTAATGTAAATAAAATTTAAAATTTTAAAAATTATAAAGCCTTGCTAAAATATTTTTGCAGGGCTTTAATTTTATAATTTTATAAATTTATAAATAATTTTTGAGAGGGGAATTATTTAAATGAAAGCTTTATTTGTGAACGGCAGTCCAAGAAAAAACTGGAACACGTTTAAGATGCTGGAGAGCGCGATGAAAGGCGCAAGCGAGGCCGGAGCTGATTGCGAGTTCGTTAATCTTTATGACGCGGCGTTTAAAGGCTGCGTGAGCTGCTTTGCCTGCAAATTAAAGAACGACAAGACAAACGGACTCTGCGCGTTTAAAGATGCTTTGACACCTGTATTAGAGAAAGCCCGTCAGGCGGATATGATTGTGATAGGCGGGCCTGTTTACTTTGGTCATGTAACGGCGATGACTTTAGCGTTTACTGAGCGTTTGATGTTCCCGCTTATGAATTACGACATGAACAACAGAACTAAGCTTGATAAAGTTATTCCGACGGCGATGATCTTCACTATGAACTGTCCGGAAGCTTTAGCTGAGAAAATTAATTATAATAAAACTTTAGGCGCGAATGTCGAGATGCTGAAAGCTATATTCGGCTACAGCGAGATGCTTTGCGCTTATGACACGTATCAGTTCAGCGATTACTCTCGCTATTATTGCACGATGTTCGACGAGGCGGCCAAGGCCAAGCAGCGCGATACGCAGTTCCCGATTGATTTAAATAATGCTTATGAACTCGGCAAGCGTTTAGCAGCTAAAGTCAGCGAGCTTAATTAATAATTATTATTAATATTAATTACAAGCTTCGGACGCAGCACCCGGAGCTTGTATATTATAATAAATTTAATTAATAAAAATTTATTCTAAAATATTTCGCCGCAAGCGTTTATAAAATTAAAATTAAAAATTTTTGCTTTAGCAAAATTTAAATTCAATAAAGCTCGACACTTTTTGATTTGCTTTAATAATCGGACTTGGAAATCGAGGCTCGTTGACTGCGTTCGGGAACTGCTGACACTCGAGAGCGAAGCCGGAATAATTTTTGTAAACTGCTCCGCCTTTGCCTTTAACTTCGCCGATCGTGTTGCCGGTGTAAAATTGCACGGCCGGCATGTCAGAATAAACTTCAAGCTTAATATTAGTTGACTTGCTTTGAGCTGCTGCGGCTAAATGCGAGCCGTCTTGATTAATTTCATAGCAATGATCGTAGCCGCCCTGAGCTATGGCTCTAAAATTTCTGAAGTCAAATTTAGTGTCCTCGACTGGCAGAGCCGGAGCAAGCGCAATTAATTCGTCGTCGCACTCGCAGTATTTATTAGCGTTAATCTTTAACTCGTGAGCAAAAATATTTTGATTGGAATTATGGCCGTCTAAATTAAAGTAGCAGTGATTGGTGATGCTCGCGGGCGTGTCCTTGTCGCTTTGATATTCAAGCTGCATTCTCAACGCGCCGTCTTCGAAACTTATAATATTATTAATCACAAAATTTCCCGGGAAGCCGAGCTCTAAGTCCGGGCTCTCGTAAGTAAAGATTACTTTATTGTCTTTAACTTGCGATTTAAAAATCTGCCGCCTGAAGCTTTTAACTCCGCCGTGCAAAGTATTTTTGCCGTTGTTCGCCTCGAGCTTGTAAGTCACGCCGTTTAATTTAAACTCAGCGTTTCTAATTCTGTTAGCGTATCGTCCGACTAATGCGCCGAAGCAGCAATGATCGTTTAAATATTCGTCTAAAGTATCATAGCCGAGGCACACGTCAACGAGCTTATTAAATTTATTTAAAACTTTAATGCTTGTTATCACGCACGCGTATTCTGAGACAGTGACGCTCTGGCCTTTAGCGTCAGTCAAAACATAATTAAAGACTTCTTTATTATCTGAAGTAATCCCAAATAAATATTTTTGAATTTCGCTCATGTAATCAGCTCCTATAAATTTTTATTTATTATAACAATTAACGCCTCCTCATTAAATTAAATATTTTA